>DATKMQ010000142.1 GCA_035541755.1 Syntrophorhabdaceae bacterium | reverse complement strand
AAAAGGGAAACTCCACTATACTGTGAAGTATAATCCGTTTATGGGAGTGAGAAGTGACTGGACGGACGATAGTATATCTGCCTAACTGGTTGGGTGACATGGTTATGGCCATGCCCTTTCTCCATGCGCTTCGGGCTTATGAATATGGAGAAATATGGGGGGTAGGGAAGTCGAGCGCTATCCATGTATATAACGGTCTTAACCTTTTCGACAGGTTCGTATCCATTGACGACAAGGGCATTATTGCCTCTCTGGATCGAGCGAGCCGCCTCAAGAAAGTTGCTTTCAAGAGGGCCATTGCTTTGCCCCATTCCTTTCGTTCGGCTTTTTTCTTCTACAATCTCCGCATCCGGGAAAGGGTTGGCTATGCCCGCAACAAGAGGGGCTTCATGCTCAATCGAAAGATAAAGGAAACCGATGAAAAGCCTCAACCGATGGTGGAGCATTATCTCAAAATCCTCGATGTCCTCGGGGGTAACCGGTCGCTCGCTGCTCCAGTACTTCTCGTGACGGACGACGAGGAGCATAAATTCGACGAAAAATTCACAGACATTATGAGACCCTACGGGGTCTTTATTGCAGGGGCCGAATACGGTCCCTCCAAACGCTGGCCCGAGGAGCACTTTTCGCAGCTTGCCGACAGAATTATTGAAACATATGGCATGAAACTCTACATGCTTCCGGGCAAAGGCGAAGAAAGACTTGCCGAGAGGATCCGTCAGGGCGTGAAGAACAAAGACCTGATAGAAATAAAATCTATGAACGTGAGGGATTTGAAAGTTTGCCTTTCCCGGGCATCGTTCGTGGTCAGTAACGACACGGGTCCACGCCACATGGCAGCCGCCCTGTCGACTCCGACGGTTGCTCTTCTCGGACCCATGGATGACACCTATACCGACTATCCGAGCTCCTGCACATATGAGGTTTCCAGGGATATCTCCTGTCGACCGTGCAACAGGAAAAATTGCGACAGGAACCATGAATGTATGAGGGAGATACTTCCCGATGAAGTGTTCGAGATTGTAGGGAGGATCGTTGAAAAGAAGGGACAAGATGAAAGCGGCCGTTAAAATAAAAGGCTTTGCGGGTATCGTAGACAGTTTCAAAGGAAAGAAGATCTGCGTGATCGGCGATATTATCGCAGACGTGTACATCTTCGGCAGACCCTACCGGCTCTCGCGGGAGGCGCCCGTGGTGGTCGTCAAATACGAAGAAGCTAAAATATACCCGGGCAGTGCGGGGAACACCATCAACAATCTCCTCTCGCTCGGGGCACAGGTATATCCTCTCGGTTTTATCGGAAAGGACAGCTCGGGGAATAAACTTATGGATTATTTTTCGCGGTACAGAAACGTGGATGTGAGTGGTATTATCCGGGTAGACGGTGATACGGTCACTAAAACAAGAATACTTGCCGGGGATACCCACACATCCAAACAGCAGGTCATCAGGATTGATAAGGATGAGAACAGACCGTGCACTCGCTCCGAAAAAGCGCAACTCATGGCGAAACTGGTTGAGATCGGTCCCAGGGCAGACGCCTTCATTGTTTCCGACTACGGCCACGGGGTGGTAGATAATAAGATCATCGAGTATATGAGAACCATCGCAAAGGGCAAGCCCGTTGTGGGCGATTCGCGGTACGGTCTCAAGAAATTCACAGGTTTTTCCATGATCACGCCGAACGAATCCGAGGCTTACGAGCTTGCCGGTGTTGATGAGGAAGCACCCATTGAGGCTGTGGGGAAAAAGATCATGAGTTCCATGAATCTCAAGGCGTTGCTCATCACAAGAGGAAACCGGGGCATGACCCTTTTTACGAAGGGCGGCGCCATGAGCCACATCCCTATATCAGGTAAGGATGACGTGACGGATGTGACCGGCGCCGGTGACACGGTATGCGCTGTAGCCGCCCTGTCGCTCGCGAGCGGGGCCGATTTCTTAAAGGCCTCTCACATAGCCAATTATGCGGCAGGGGTTGTGGTCATGAAACGAGGCACGGCAACAGTGAGCCCTCTAGAGTTGAAGAAGGCGATGGTATAAATGGGACTCGTTGTAGACACGCTTGAAACGTTAACGAATATCATTGAAAAACATAAGAGCCTGGGGAAAAAGATCGTCTTCGGAAACGGATGCTTTGACCTCATTCACGTGGGACATGTGCGGTATTTGAAGGGCGCAAGGGCCTTGGGCGATATCCTTGTTGTTGCCGTGAACGATGATGCGTCAGTGGTAGGGCTCGGTAAACGCAAAGAGACGGTCACGCCCGCAAAGGAAAGGGCCGAAATCATTGCAGCGCTCGATGCCGTGGACTATGTTATCCTCTTTAGCGAACCCACGGTGGAAAATCTTCTGCGTGCGCTGAAACCGCATGTTCACGCCAAGGGCACCGATTATACCGAAGAGAGTGTGCCGGAGAAAGAGATCGTGCAGTCATACGGCGGCAGGGTTGCTATCGTGGGCGATCCCAAGAATCATTCCACCCGTGACTTGATACGTACGATAAAGGAACTTGAGTGACAGGTAAGAGCTCAATCGTTTTTTAAGTCTCTGGTTCCGTATCTTAGCCGACCCCTCACTCCCTATAGCAAGGAACATATTTAGACCTATCGATCGCGCCTCTTGAGCCCGAGGGTTGATGATTACCGATGCAATCTGCCAAATAGTAAAAAGGGCAGGGCCATTGCTGGCTCTGCCCATATGTGGCACTGTGCTCAATCGCTAAAGCCGGTTATGCCTTCCAGAATTTCTTCCTGTTGATCCCGATGAGCCCGATGAGACCAGATCCTAGGAGGAACACACCTGGGGGTATAGGGGTGGGTACAGCCTCGTTGAGCGTTACGTTGTCCATGGTAATGTTGCCGAGGCCAGAGGGCCCAAAGAATTGCACAGAATAGACGTTTTGCCAGTTCTCCGTGAAAAGCTGGAAATTACTGGTCAGAGTCCCTTGATCCATACCCACCTGGTTTCCATTCTGGTCGAACCCCTTGAAGATCACTGTTCCCGATCCTTTAAGCTGAAAACTGTTGAAGGTGAACGAGGTATTATTTGCGATACCTTGATTGTCCGCAAGGTACTGGAAACGAAGAAGGCCGGTGGTCGGGTCAACAGTGCTGTTGTATACACTGCCAACCACGTTTTTGCTGACGGTTCCACCTGAGGATCCCCAGCCCGATGATAATTGGATGCCGTCCAGATTAATACCATTCGGGTCATTTCATATGAACTCGTTTAAGTTCGTGCGGAATACGTAGGGCGTCCAACCGACATACGAATCCGCCTCGTTTTGATAGAAATTGGCATTAACATACGGTCCAGATCCGGCGCCGAATACGGTGTGCAGATCAGTGCTGGACGCGATGTAATACATGTCGTCCCAGCCGAATACATAAGCCTCAGCGGGGGCCGACCAGATTGTCATCACGGCAAGCGTCAGAATTGACGCTATCAAGAACGCGTACTTTCGCCTGTAGTTTCCTTTCATTACTTTCCTCCTTACTTAGTTGATTGAAACAATCGATTGTTTCTCTTACCGGTGTCCATCACTCTCCTTTTACGTAAGTATGTGGACTGAAAATATATTCAGTCTGCCCGTTCGTCTCTTGCCAAGAACTCATTGGATATATCGCAGATTTCAGCCGTGCTGTTGAACGATATGATGACGCGCCCATTGATGGGAGGCGGAAAAGCGCCCTCCGTCGATGCTATAGCTGCGGTTTACGGCTATTGAAATCCTTTTGCATTTCCCCCGTTCTTTGCCTCGGTACCAAATTCATCTTCCCGAGTAGTCTTTACACGCTCACCAATTCGGCACTATTTCAAGAAGTGTGCCACTATGAGAAGCGGAAGATTCCAACACTATATGTCCTTACATATCAGTGCATTAGGCAATGCCATCGTATAAAGCCCGAGTCGAGATATTACCTGAAACTGTCTTGTCGGACAATAAAGTATCTTGTCGGACAATAAAGTATCTCGTCCGACGGGATTCTTTTTATTCTTAACATGTTTGAGCCGAACTGGAGGCAGTTTACAAAAATAGCCGGTTTCCGGTTTATTGGCGGGGAGTGAGATCGACACCTCCAATGAGGGCATAGGTCTTTTGTATAGCCGTTGACGCGGGGGTGCAAGTGTTATATATATGTGAACCGGACAGATCGGGCAATACGGGCTCACGTTCAAGTGATGCTTGAAGGAGCCTCGAGGTGCGTGCCACAGACCGGACGGGCACGCGGTTTGAGCAGGGAATATAGAGTGGAGGCAGCCATGAAGATAGACATTTTTTCCCATTTTATGCCGGAGAAGTACCTTAAAGCCTTAAGGGACAAAGCGAGAACAGACGCCGATGTATCGGAACTCGGTCAATGGGTAGATTCGAACCCCGCGCTTACCCAGGTAGATATGAGACTGAGAGTTATGGAGCGATATCCGGATGTGCTTCAGGTACTTACCATGGCCACCCCTCCTCTCGAAACCGTGGTCGGCGAGAGCGATGCAATAGAACTTGCCAGGTTAGGCAACGATGAGATGGCAAGACTCGTTTCAACCTATCCCAACAGGTTTGTGGCGGCGGTGGCGTGTCTGCCGCTTAGTGACGTTGCCGAGAGCATGCAGGAAACTGAGAGGGCTATCACCAAACTCAATTTCAGGGGCATCCAGGTCTTCACGAACATCAACGGAGAGGGTCTTAATGAGCCAAAGTTTCGACCCCTTCTTGAGATGATGGCCCGTTATGATTTACCGATCTGGATCCATCCGTGGGACCTGCCTCAATCGACGGTCTCGCCCCATTCCCGGCAGTGGCTTAAAGGTCCGCATGTGCTCCACGGGTTGCGCTGGCCGTTCGAAACGAGCGTGACCATGGTCCGTCTTGTGGAGAGCGGCGTGTTTGAGGAGTTCCCCGGTATCAAGTTCATTACGCATCACTGCGGAGGCATGATCCCATTTTTCGGAGACAGAATAGGCGGGGCGCCGGGGCTAAAGAATTTTTACAATGACACGGCCCTTTACGGCAGCACGCCGGCCCTCATGTGCGGTCTTGCCTGGTTCGGGTGCGATAAGATCCTCTTCGGCACGGATATGCCTCTCGGTGCGAGCAAGTCCGGTAGCTACGGCCGCACGCTGGACACTATCGAATCCATACAGAGGATGGACATATCGGAGGGCGACCGGGAGAAAATCTTCTCGGGCAATGCGAGAAGACTGCTCAAGTTGCTTATGTAGCGGATATTGTGGACTAAGCGCCAACCTTCGATCGGAGGCCATCTACACAATAATCTAAACGAGCCCGACTCATGCGGTCTCAAAAGTGGCGACGTGTCCGTCGGGCCGCGCGCCTGGTGGGATTAAGCGCGTCAGGGGCTATTGGTCCCCAGGCGCTTGTCTGCCAGTTGTCCGCCTGATCCGGCGCAGGAATCCATGGAGGTATATCAAGGCATAAATGATCGGAGAGGGCGTTGAGGTACGGTTCGTACATGTGTCGGAGTTCGACCAACTTTTCCCTGCTTGCGGCCTCAACTGAGGGGCCAAATCTTAAGCGGCTAAGCGCATCTGTCAACCGGTCAAGGTCGGCGGCGGGAAGACGGTCTTCATCGGGTTCGCATGGCGGGGTGTCAAAGACTATGGATAGATCAACCACTGCGTGACGCGCCATGGCAAAGGTGAGTTCAGCCTGATTCCTGCATGACCCGGTGAAATACGCCATGATCAGGCTCGTCGTATCGAGAATAGCCGTGAGAGCTGCAAGCCACGATTCATTATCATGCTGAGAACGGAAGTAGGCAAGCACAGGATAGGAAAGATGGCTTTCAAGCAATTCCGATGACCAGCTTTCCCAGAGGCCGAGAAACTGTCCTAGCTCCTGCAACCCATTATCACGGCTGTGTCTGCGGAGCATCTCCATTGCGGTCGGTGGCGACCCGGCCCTCGCATCAAGCAGGGAGATGGTCTCTTCACGCCTGGCAAAGGATTGGTTGAGCGCGGGCAGGTAACCCACGATAAGGGCGAGAAAACCGAGGCCAAGGCCCGCTTCTATCATAGTCATGATTCTCGCCGCAGTGGTGTGGGGCGTGATGTCGCCTAAGCCAAGGGTAAAGAAATTGGTGCCGCTGAAGTAAAAATAGGCCCAGAAACTCATGCCGGTTTCCGCCGGCAGACGCGGAGGGCCAGCGGCCCACTGGAGCAGGCCGAAACCGAAGACCAGCGCCCACGCCCAAATGATGAGAAGAAAGATGAGCGACAGGGGGCCGTAAAAACTGAGCAGGGTTTCGCTGCGTTTCCTTGAGGACAAAAGGTTTACAAGTTGGGCCCAGATGAGCCACGTGTAGTGATAGAAGAGCCGGGTGAGACGCATCTTCCGCGTGACCCGTCTCGGGAAGATGATCGTCTCGAACCCATCCCACAGGACAGTAATTACGATAAACGCGCCTACGATTATGGCTAGAGCCCTGATGCCGGTCTCCTTCAAGCTTCTGGAATTTCTGTGGATACAAAAAACGATCGCATATCTTTCTCCTCAATGTATACAGGGATCACGAACTTGTCAAGAAATTCAAGGAATTGTTGACTATCCGCGAGATCGACTTACTCTCTCAGTGGCCACCTAAACAAGAGCGGCATGGTCATGCCTTAAAGGCAGTCGAAGCGTTGGACAATTCTCAGTTTGACATGCCAAACCGGGACCTTATCAAGAGTTGCGCAAATCTGAGAAGTGATCTAAAATATAATACTACTCTATGCATAACTTGGAGGGACTATGAAAGGAAGAGATATTTTGGTTGCCTTCGACGGTTCCGAGAGTGCGTTTAAAGCTGTGGAGTATGTGGGGTCCCAGTTCTCGGGGTTAAGCGATGTCAAGATTACCCTGCTCTACGTCATACCCGGAGTGCCGGCCCAATTCTGGGATGACGGCCATATGCTGTCCGCCGCCGAAAAGGAAAACCGGCAGCGGGTTATCGACGTATGGCTCTCGAACCAGGAGACCGTACTGGCCCCACCTTTCGAGAAAGCCCGCCGGATGCTGACCGATAAAGGCATGGGCACGGACCAGATCGAGAACAAAGTGAGGAGCAATATGGCCAGCGTGGCCGAAGGCATTCTCGAAGAGGCCAAGGAGGGCGAATATAAGACGCTCGTGCTGGGCAGACGAAAGGCGGTCCCCATCCTTACGGGCAGCCTGGCAAGGACGATCCTTCACAAAGGAGCCGGGCTCACGATATGCATTGTAGAGTAGGACAGCTTTTTGCGGGTTCTTAGCGCAGTGGCCGCCTATTTCTGTCCTTAAACAAGGGAATCGCCTCCCTCGGGTAACCGGATGATGGCCTATACCTTGCCACCTCACACTTCAGTGTTCCGATATTGTCCGCCTCTTCTTCATGGCAGTTTCTCTTACAGCGTACCAATCCTGAAGTTTTGCAGTCAATCCTGCAATCAAGAATGTAGGAACTATGATAATGATCAGGAAATGAAGTACTGCTTGCAGTGAGAAGCCGAAAGGCAATCCGAAAAAACTGAGGATTACGAGATACCCGAAGTAATATACCAGAAAGAACTGAAGGGGTCTTTGCACCCATCCGCCTGTAAATGCATCTTTTGTCAGGCAATAGAAAAGAGGGATAACAGCACCGTTTACCGCGAGCGGAACAAAGAATCCGGCATAGAACCATCTCACGGCATTCCCGGGGATATCAGAAACAAGCGACACAACCGGATCAACGAGAACGGAAATGAGAAGATTCGTTGCAGGATACAGGATTAAGCCCGCTACTGAAGCTATAGCCAATCCCTTTTTGTTAAATCTCATCTGATTCGATTTGATTTCTCTTCTATCAGCCACGACTCCGAGAACCATGCCTGTAATAATAAAGTTTATGAGATCGGCAGCGGTGATAAGATACGCTTCGATCTTATAAGGCGTCAGCAAATCGAATTTGCCTTCGAAATCAAGGCCAATGATGTCAAGAATGAGGCCGAAGCCAACACCAAAGGCGACAAGCAGCCCATAGAAAAGTCCGCGCGTATATCTTCTCCTTCCGGGAAGTGCGTCTTTGATAATAAAATAGACCGCGGCCATCAGAAATCCCGTTGAGAAGTAAAAGATTGCTACTTCAACGAGAAAACCCATCGCAAGCGGCTGCTTGTGAAGGAGCAGAATCGCCTTTGAGCGCTGAAGAATCATACCTTCTATGAGCAGATAGAACCCGATAAATATGCATTTCCACAAAGTCTTCATGTCAAACCTTAGATTCATAGACTCCCTCCTGGTTCTTTATGGGTTGTGGTCCACGCAGAGACAGAATAACGCGGGAATACTAAGAAAGTTTTGCGGAGATGAAAAAACGTGTAAGATAGATGTAAAAGATTGTAGAAAGTGGGAACAAGACGGCGCGCACGCGTCCGGCTTGTCTGGAGATCCTCAATGGGTCAGCGCGTAACGTGAAACATCCCTATGACGGATCCCCTGGCCGCATTCATACAGATCGCCCGATATGGTTATGCTCCCGAATTCTGTGCCGCCGATCATTCCGGCTGTCAAGGGGAACGATGTTAAGTTTTGGGGAGCCCACCTGCAGGTCAAGGAAGTAGCGATTTTTCCTTAGCCACGCAATAGAAAACCACCGGACTGTCGCAGCCGATGTCCGGTGGTCTTTTGGTGCCCCCCCTTTCCGTTTGACTGGAAAGAGGGTGAGGAAGAGGAAAACCTACGTCTAATATAGTGCAGTCTCCCTGCACGTCAAGGGGCGAGGTAGGGATACTTCCTTCCGCTTTTACAGAGCAGGTTTCATTTTCTATGGTGTCCTTGACAATGCTATTCCCATAACCGCTACAGGAATGGGGATGGGTTCGTCCGGTTGCCTAAGCCTGTCCGGCTGTTGACGATGCGGTTATTCTCTCATATACTGATAGTGGGCTAACCGGAGATGGACGGAAACGAAGACATAAAACTCCTCCTCGCGGAGGAACAAACCCTTCTCTCGCGAGAGAGAACCATGCATTCCTATATGCAGACAGGCCTTGCATTCACTTCCGTCGGCCTGCTGATCATGAAGTTCCTGGGCGGTATTCCTTATATATGCGCAGCCGGGTTCTTGATCCTCCTCGGGGCTCTCCTGATCCTTGAGTCCGTAAGACGGTATGTGCGTTTCCGGAGAGCCGTGGCGAAGCTCAGGCGAAAAGAAACGAAACTCGGATACGATATCGGGATGACAAAATGATTCTCAGTCCACTTCAGTAAGAGTGAAACCCAATCATCTGTATGAGCCACGATTATCAGACGAAAGCTGCAATAATAGAGTGAGAGTTAATTTTGTTTGTTTCCCGGGCTAGCATTTCACAAACCTCCGCGCTCTGCTGCGAAGCCTTTTTGGCTAAAAATTTGTGCTCGATAATCTCGGCCATAAATTGCCTCTTCTTACTCGATACTCTCTATTCCCGGCATAACATAGGTTCCATTCAGAATAGCCTGTCCCGGCTGATAGGCCCGAAAGGAGACACGAAATCTCCCGGCTGGAGTTGGCAGCCAGTTCGATTCTTTTTCCCTGCCCGGAGAGTTCCGCTGCATATAAATATCCAGGGAGCCATCCGGGTTAAACGTAAGTCCCCTGGTCCGATCTCCAATAGAATACCGATGGATAGGATTATCCGCAAAAAAACCTCGTTGGTCCGGCATTATCTCATACATGGATAGAGACCAAAAGGCCTGAACCGGCGGAAGCTCGCCTCTATTGAAATGCAGACGGTACCGTTTTTCACCGCTTAAGGGGTTGCCGTCTCTATCCCTTTGGGCGCCAAAGTAGTAGGCTTCTTTGGGTTCAAGGGCAAACAGGCCTACCAGGGCGACTGCCGCCCGGAGCTGGTAGTTCTTCCCATAATTGCCGATTTGCAGCGATGGGTAGTTCCATCCTTTTTCAAGCCGCGGATTTTGCGGAAAGCCCCTGCGTATTGCCTCGGATGCGTCTGCCATGGCCTTAAGGATGATCCGGCGCTGTGCGGGGTTAAAACGATCAGGATCAAAGGTCTGATTGGGACCTACGCCGATCTTCGCAAAGTCAGCCATCAAAGGCGCTTCGTCAGCGGGCGGAGGATTCTCTGTAAGCCCCAGATTGACAATCTTAAAGAAATTCCATGGATCTTTGGGGTCCGGCGCACATGGAGGATTCGTAAGCGGGGTAGGTGGTTTGTGCACAGCGGTTTTGGTCCACACGGACAGTGGCGTCAGCCCGTACTGGTCCTGAAGCCTGCGTACGCTCGGCAGATCTCCCTCACCGTCCACGAGAATCCGGCCAAGCAGGTAGACCGCATTGGTTGGGGACTTGATGACCGTGAGCCCGGGAGGAAGGGGACCCTCCCATTGAGGTCCCACAACCACATAGTCCCCCGCCTTTGTCCCTGTTGCCCGGCGGCCCACATAGGCAAAATTATTTGTGTAGAAATCCATGAAGGCCATGGAGTAATAACGGCCAGCCGTGTCGGGAACCGATAGTATAAGTGGTTCTTCAGAAAGATTAAGCCAGGCGCTCGAATACAAGGTGTCGTTGTTCGGCGCAGTCACAGTGCGAAAAGTATGATCCCCGAGTTTACGTGCATGTTCAAACTGGTTGAAGCCTCCGTGTGTAGGGTTTTTTAAGCCGTAGATCGTCATATAGCGTATCCGGTACGTTTCATAAACGGGGAAGGAATAGACGTACGCCTTGTTCGCGAGCGCCGATAGCTCCCGGTCATTCAGATCGCTCGCCTTAACCGGCGTGATTCCAACAATCCCACTTATAGCCCATCCGATGAGAAGAAACGACCACCTCCTCATTTCCCGTCCAGCACTATGCATGGTTTTCTTCTCCTTTTTCTGCAAAATACCCAAAATTATAAACCAAAAGGGGAATAGTAAACAGGGAGTTTTTGGAAAGAACGGAAACCGGTTAACTGGAGAGGCGCCCAACTTAAAAGCAAAAATGGTTTGAGATCGTGTTACATGAGATCATATTTCTCGACTTTCCATCTTTCTATTTTTTCGAATGCATCATCGGCGGCCTTCAAAAGCGTATTCATATCCACCGGCTTTACGAAGAAGTCATCAAACCCGGCGGCCCGGCAGTCCATAAGATTGTAGAAGTTTGTGTAACCGGTGATGGCATAAATTACCGCAATGAGATTGTCTCTCCGTATGCGCTTACAGAGCGTTATTCCGTCCATATCCGGAAGCTTGAGGTCCAAAAACATTACCATGAATGCCTCTCTGCCGAGCATGATCAGCGCCTCTTCTGCGGTTTTGGCGGTGGAAACCGCATACCCTTTCATCTTGAAGAACTCGGCCATAATCTCGAGGATCGCTACTTCATCATCGACAACCAGGATCTTTTTTGCGTTCATAGTCTCTCAATCCTTTCTATGCTCGGCTATCGTTGACCACCTTCGTCTATCGGATCTACGTCGGTAATCCTGATGCTTCCCACATAATCACGGCTTGAATACTTTTCCAGACCCATCAGTCTCTTCGTGATCGCTCCCATCCTGTGTATCTGGCCTGTTATCTTTTTGGTTATGTCGTTTATTCGGCTGTCCTCGGATATTTCGGACAATAACTCGGTGTAGCCGATGATTGCCTGAAGCGGCTGGTTGAATTCGTGACAGATCGTGCCCGCCATCTCGAGCGCAGCTGACAGTTTCTCGCTGAGCTTCTTTTCTTCTTCTGCCCCTTTGTGCTGGGCGATGTCAATGATGATACCTCGGAAACCGGTCAACTCACCGTCCTTTGTCTTGCGGGTCAAATGAAAGAGGGCGGGAAAGGTCGACCCGTCCTTGCGTAAAGCGGTATATTCCTCGGCCCCCATTTTCTCGCCCTGTGTCCTCTTGGTAAATCTTTCTATGCACCGTTGTCTGTCCTCGGGGGCAATGATTTTGAGGCCGCTCGGCTTTAGCTTTATGTCCTCAGAAGAGTATCCCAACAGATCAAACATCCTCTGATTGGCATAGATGATCCTGCCATCCGTGTCGAGTTCAAAAACTATCTCAGGCAGCATTTCCACGAGGTCTCTGAAGCGGGCTTCGCTGTCGCGCAGGGCCTCCTCCGCCTGTTTGCGTTCGGTAATGTCACGCGCTATACCCATTATTTCTATGGGATCGCCTTGATCATTGCGCAGAAATGATCCCTTAATCTCCGCCCACATGGTCGATCCGTCTTTACAGAGCATTTCCAGTTCCATGACCCGGGTCCGGTTAGGGTCTGCCGTTTTCATCCCGTCGAGCTCCAATTCCTCCCGAAAAAGACGCTTTACAGATTCTACGCTCTCAGGCTTCATGAAACGGGCGATGGGCGATCCAATAAGTTCTTCCGGATGAAACCCCCTTACGCGCGTGACCGAGGGGCTGACGTATTTGTATCTTAAGTCCAAACCGTGAACGTAGATTACGTCCGTAGCATTATCGGTAAGCATGCGGTACCTTTTTTCGCTCTCCTGTAAGGCCTCTTCGGTTCGTTTACGTTCCGTAATGTCACGCATGGCGCCGACTACGTATCTTTCGCCTGTAGCGTCGATATACAGCGTCTTTGTGGTCTCGATGGTGCGGATGCTGCCATATCCGTCCGTTGCCTGTTCTTCGCTGATATTTTTCTTTCCGGTTTCAAAGACATAGGCGGCCCGCGCCCTCAAAACGTCGGCCTGCTCCCTGGGGAAAAGATCGTACTGGGTCTTTCCCAGCCACCGCTCCGACGGTATACCGGACTGTTCGCAGAGTGCGTTGTTGACGAAAACAAACCTGTACTCCCGGTCCACAATGAAGACAGGGTCTCCTATACAGTCAAGAATCGATTTGCAATACTCAAAGGGTTCCACGAGATTTATCCGCCTGGCTGCTGGTTTCTCATTCCTTGTTTGGTTGACAAGTCGGGATAGACTGGAGAAATGAGCTCTTGAGCGTATCTTCTCTGTTGTCATACCGCGTCGGTTGCTCCGGCCGTTATACTATTATCGGCATAAACGTACAATCAATAAGGAGGCAATACGCGGAAAGGTTTGCGAGCCCGATAGGCGCGCTGCGAATATCAGATCTCACGGATGAGACCTCGAAGCGCAAAGGTGCGTTTGAGGTGAAAGGCCTCGCGGTCGGGACGCGAAGCGCCACGGGTGGTCCGTCTCCCCTGTTACCTCGTTCTCAAGGATTCTACAATATTCATGCGGGCCGCCCGGAAGGCCGGCAGCACGCCGCCCACAAAACCCATAGTGAGGGCGAAGGCGAGAGCTTTACTCACGATGCCCGCTGTCATGGTGAAGCTGAATGCAAGCTCGGAGAAGGTCTGAAAATTGAGCGTTGAAACAGTGAAAAGCTGGAGAAAGGAGGCCGCGAAGATTCCCGCGAGGCCGCCCGCTAGCCCGAGCAGAAGCGCTTCAGCCAGGAAGGCGCCGAGGATACTCATCTTCTGAAAGCCGAGCGCCCTCATGGTGCCGATCTCCGCGACCCTGTTGGCCACGGCCGAATACATAGTGATCATGGCGCCGATAATGGCGCCCAGGGAAAAGATCAGGGTGACCGATATGCCGAGTACATTAAGGAACTTGGCCATCATCTCGGACTGGTCGAGATAATAACGGGTTTCCCGTTTAGCGTCAAGAGTTAGCCTGGGATCAGTCTCGATCCTCGCTTTGAGTGCGTCGAACTGCGAGGAGCCCCTGAGCCTAAAAAGCAAGGAAGAATAGACCGGCCTCTTGAAGGCTTGCATGAGCTCTTCCCCGTCTGCCCAGACCTCGGAGCTGAACCCCGTGTTACCTGCGTCGAAGACCCCCACCACGCGCCAGTCACGTGTGCCGAAATGCAACGTGTCTCCGAGATCCGCCCCGTCGAAGCGTTTGGCAATGCTCGAACCCGTGGCAATTTCTGTAGAACCGGCCCTTGGCATGCGCCCCTTTATCAGCCTTACCTGGGGTCTTAACGCAAGGGACTGTGGACAGATGCCCCGGATGGTTACATTGGAGGTTCTTTGCGTGGCGATCTTGGGAAGGCCGATGAGGACGACGAGCTCCTTGGCGAACAATGGCTTGCCATCTGCGCCTGAGGCCACGCCCGGGTCTGTTTCGACAATGGATGCCTGGCTGCGTTCCACCCCGCTCTGTACCTCTGACTGGGAAGATTTCCTGATGACGACCACGTTATCGTATGAGCCCGTGTCCACGAGTGTTTTTTTGAGCCCTTCGGTGAGCATAAGGATGGTGGCAAAAACGAAGACCACAAGGGCCATGCCGGAGACCGTAAGAATCGTGGTGAGTCGTCTTGTTCTCAGATTCCTCAAGCTGTACGAAAAAGGTACCATGGTTATTCTACCATCCTGAGCCCATCGGCAATGCGGATCCTGACGGACCGTACCGCCGGAACTATGCCTGCAAGGATTCCCACCGCAAGTGAGAGTGCCACATCGAGGTATATTGTCTTCTGCGCTATGTTGAAAATCGGGAAGTATTGACCCACACTTTTTGCGAACGCTGCTTTGGCGGGAAACGTGGCTGCCACTCCGGTTGCGCATCCGATCATAGTGATGATCATGGATTCGCCGAAGATGAGTGCCGCTATGTACCATCCGCCAAACCCAAGCGTCTCGAATATGGCATACTCGCCCGTGCGTTCCCTGGCAGACATTGCCATAGTGTTAGCAACTACGGCAAGGATGATAACGATGACTACGAAGGAGACAAGTTTGATGGCGGTAATGATCGCATCGGACATGGCAACGAAGCCCAGCTGAAATGCCTTTTCGGTCTCCGTCAGCGTCTCGGCAAGTGAATTTTGAAAAGTCCTGTCTATGTCGGTAGCGATCTCGGCTGCCCGATCCGGATTACTAATACCCACAAAATAGAAGCCGACCTGATCGGCCCTTGAGGGCGCTGACTTTTTCAAGGACTCGTTTAAATAGTCAAAGTGGAATATAAATTCCGATTCGTCGGTGTTTTTGTCTTTGCCCTGATAGATCCCCTTAAGGACAAATTCCCAGGTGCCGGGGAAGATGGTTCCCTTCAAAACGACGGTATCACCTATCTTCCAATTAAAGCGTTCTGCAAGCTTGCGGCCACAGACAAAACCTTTACGGTCCCTGAGAAACGCCTCCTTTTCGGTGGGTGAGAGCACGTACTCGGGGTAGATATCAAAAAAGGTCGATCCGTCCACGGCGAAATTGGCAAAGAAGTTTTTTTCGTCGATATAGATGCCGCCGAACCAGTAGCCGTATGAGACGGTCTTGACCCCGTCAATCTGGCGGATTTTATCCTTGTAGGATAGCGGCAGGGGAAAGATTATCGAAGTGGCGCTCCGGGTAACGAGACGATACGAAGATGAAGCCTGAACTCCTGCATACCAGGCGTCAACCACGGTGCGGAGCAGTCCGAAGGCGAGAATGGCAATGGCGATGCTCAAAATGGTGAGGCCCGTGCGGAGTTTGTGACGGAAGGCGTTCTTATAGATGATCTTGAGAAGTCGCATCGTTCAAAACACCCTTGTCAAGCTGCCGCATGACATGCGCCTTTCGCGCGGCCCGTGGGTCGTGGGTAACCATGATGATGGTCTTTTGCGATTCCATATTGAGCCTGTCCATGAGTTCCATGATCTCTTCGGCAGAGTGTCTGTCCAGATCTCCCGTAGGCTCATCGGCGACCAGGATGGCCGGATCGGTAACGATGGCCCGCGCGATAGCCACGCGCTGTTGCTGACCGCCGGAAAGCTGTCCGGGGTAATGGTCCATCCTGTCCGTGAGATTGACCACCTTTAAGGCCATCTCCACGTGTTCCCTTCGTTCCGAGCGCGAAAGAAAAGAGAGCAGCAGGGGAAGCTCCACGTTCTCAAACGCCGTCAGCACCGGTATGAGATTGTAAAACTGGAAGATGAAACCCACGTTCAGGGCCCGCCAATGGGCGAGTTCTATCTCCGTAAGGGTTGTAATATCGACGCCTCCGACTTTTATCACGCCGCTATCGGGTTCGTCGATACCCGCGATAAGATTGAGCAGGGTGCTTTTGCCCGAGCCCGAGGGCCCCATGAGGGCCAAGAATTCGCCTTCCGCTATATCGAACGTAATGTTCTCAAGCACGGGCACAATCTGGCTCCCTCGCCAGTAAGACTTATAGAGGTTTCTCACTTCGACGATGGGAGATCCGGTTTTCATCTACCGTTCGGGGATCTTGATGCGGGCGTGATTGGCAAGACCTTTCGGCGGGTTGAGCACTACCTTTTCGCCCGAGACCACACCGCTCGCTATTTCTGTCATGTCGCCGAGCGGCGCGCCCAATGATACCGGGGTGAGCTGCGCCCGGTCCCGTTTTACCACAAAGAGGAACTTCTTCCCTTGACGATCCACAACTGCACTGGAACTTACCGCCGTTCTTGATTTTTCCTCTTCCTTCTTCACCTCCCGTGAGAGAAAGGCGACTTTCGCCGACATCTCGGGGAGTATTCTGCCATCCGGCTGATTGAAGCCGACTTTGACCATGACCGTTGCCTTGCTTCTATCCGCCGTGGGTACAATCATGTGAATGGTCCCGGCAAAACGGGTATCAGGGATCGCATCAAGCTGGATCTCGCAGGGCTGACCGGATTTCAATCGCTCGATATTCGACTCCGAGACATCGGCTTCGACCTGAAGAGAATTCATATCGGCGATAGTGACCACGGCCGATTTGGCGTTTGCCGCTGCGCCGATGGGTGTCACGATATCGCCGACATCCGCATTCTTTGTCAAGACCACGGCGTCGAAGGGGGCGCGAACATAGGTGTAGCTCAATGAAACATCGATACCGATGAGCGCGGCCTCGGCCGCTTTGATCGACGCATCTGCACTCGTGAGGCCGGCCACGGCCTTCTTAAAGCGGGCCTCTGCGGTGTCATAATCGCTCTTTGCGATGAGTTCTTTCGCGATCAGCTGCTTTTGTCGCTCGAATGAAACCTGAGCGTCGTTCAACTCGGCCTTCGCCTGGTCGTAGCCTGCGCGCGCCACATTGAGGTTTGCCACGGCCTGTTTGCGGGATGCCGTAAGATCGTCATTTTCGAGCTGCGCGATGACCTGATTCTTCTTTATCACGCTCCCCTCTTCAACGTAGAGTGCCACGAGCCGCCCTGTTACCTTTGCCGCTACGGAAGATTTTCTCTGGGGCACCACATAGCCGCTGGCATTGAGAAGGGTGAACGTCTGTGAAGGATACGCCTTACCCACGGTTGCCACCTCGACCTGTATGGCCGGAGAAAAAACGCCTGAGACGACAAGCGCAAGTACAAGCGCGGCCAGGCTGAGAGCTGTAAGAAGATACAAAGGCTTTCTCTTCCTTTTCGTCTTAAACCCCTGTCGGGATTTATCTATCTTGAGCTTTGAAAGGTCGTCTGCCATTATTGTATAGCCTGAATCACCAAAGGTTCTCTATGTTAAACAACCAAAAGCTGCGCTGTCAAGAGACTTTGTTTTTGCGTGAGACTTTTGACGCATCTTTGGTCTTGATAAAATCTTCTTTTTCGTTGATAATAAAGGGTATGAAAAGATGGTATGTAGTGAGCACGAAACCGCGGAATGAAGAACGGGCCGCGAACAATCTCAGGGGCGGTAATATAGAGGTGTTAGCGCCCAGGATAAAGTTCAAACGGTATAAGGAGGGCAAGTTTGTCTACATCGTGGAGGCCATGTTTCCCGGCTACATCTTCGTGAAATTTCACCCTGTGGATGAATTCCGACTGGTAAAATATACGCGGGGCATCAAAACCATCGTCAATTTCAACGGAAGGATCATCCCCCTTCAGGACGAATTGATCGAGTACATCAGAAGCAACCTGGAAGAGAACGGAGTGGCAACCATACAGAAGAAGGAGTTTCAGAAAGGCGAGAAGATCATCATCCAGGAGGGGCCTTTCAAAGGGTTCAGCGGCATTTTTGAAAAGGAGCTGGACAGCAAAGAGCGCGTTGCCATACTGCTCGACGGCGTGGATTATTGTGCGCGGATGGAGATCGACAGAGAACTCGTCGCAAGCGCATAGAGGGCATCATCGACATACACGGTAATACCCAGGGGCTCAACCACCTCATCAAAAGAAGGCTCCTCAATCTTTACACAAGACGGGTACAACCAGCCGAGATCATCTCCTTTGATCTGGCCAAACAGATCATGGACCTTTCCAGGGAGATTTCGAGGCAGATCGGCCTTGTGATCAACCGCAGGGGTCTCATCGAATACGTGATTGTCGGCGACAACCACCGGATCGAACTGCCCCCTCTCGCCACGGAGCGAGTGGGCAGGGCCCGCTTCAGGGGTGTCCGCTTCATTCATACCCACGTGAACGGTGAATACCTTTCCAAGGAAGACCTAAACGATCTCGCATTGCTTAAGCTCGACCTTGTTGCCTCCATCACTCTCCGCCGGGCAGAGAGATATTATACGATCCACATCGGTTACCTGGTCCCCGAGAACAGGGAAGGTAAGATCTGGGATTTCATGGAACCTCAGCCAATTGAGGACCTCGATGTGGATTTCACCGGTTTTATCACCGACCTGGAGAGCGAATTTGTCAGGGAGCGGGGCAGATTCTATACGGTGCGTCGCGGCGAGGACCAATGCGTGATCGTCTGCGTGGTCTTTCCCGGCAGAGATAAGCATGTGGGGGAGAGAATTGCCGAGATGGGAGACCTCTGCCATTCGGCGGGTATGCAGGTGCTCGACACGGTTGTGCAGAGGCCGAAGGAGCTAAACCCGAAATATCTGATCGGCAAGGGCAAGATCGAAGAAATTGTGATGAAGTGCCAGCAGATCGGCGCCGACCTTCTTGTTTTCGACGAGGGGTTGACGCCCGGTCAGATAAACAGCATCTCTCTGATGACGGAGCTCAAGGTTATTGATCGGAACCAGCTCATTCTCGACATCTTTGCACGTAAGGCGAATACGCGGGAGGCCATGATCCAGGTTGAACTGGCACAGCTTCAATACATACTGCCCCGCCTTGCCGGAAAGAACACGGCCCTTTCGAGACTCACCGGCGGGATCGGTGGACGTGGCCCCGGTGAGACCAAACTCGAGGTGGATAAACGACGCATCCGCGATAAGATCTCCTTTCTCGAAAATAAACTCATTGAAATAAGAAAGGTACGAGAGAAGAAGAGGGAGCGAAGGCGTTATTCCCATCTTCCCATCGTTTCCATCGTGGGTTATACCAATTCCGGCAAATCCACGCTTATGAACCTTCTCACGAAAAGCACGGTGGAAGCGGAGGACAAGCCTTTCAGCACGCTCAATCCAACTACGAGGACCATCAAATACCCTGAGCGGAAACCGATCATCATGACCGACACGGTGGGATTCATCAATGAGCTTCCTGAGGTGCTCCTTAAGGCCTTTGTGGCGACCCTGGAGGAGCTTGAAGACGCGCATCTGCTCTTGCATTTGGTGGATATCAGCGCACCCGATTTTGAGGAGAGGATTCTTGCTGTGGAGGATATCCTGAAGAGACTCAATCTGGGCCACAAGAAAAGGCTCATCGTCCTAAACAAGATCGACAGGGCCGACAGGGCGATCATCGGAAACATTGAAAAACGATACGATGCGGTCTTAATATCATGTATCAGGAAAGAGGGCATTGAAAGGCTCATGAACAGAATCGAATCCATGCTGGCCACACAAAATCATGCGGATGTGGGCGCGTTAGAGCCATCGTTCGGATAGATTGATTTTTTCCGCCGACTTCTTTACAATCATAGCGTCTAACATCATATGAAAGGGTAGAACGGAGGTATGCACGTGGACAGACAGACTGAAGACGAGATGGAGCCGCAGAGCGCACTGATCCTGGGCAAGTTAAAAGAGCCTGCACGCCTTGATACTATAGAAAAACTGGTGGGATTCGTATCGCGCCTGACGAGGGAGCACGGCTATAGCGACGAGAGGATTGTCGAAGTGGAGAAGGCATTCACGGAGGTTGTTTCGAATATCGTCAACTACGCCTTTCGGGATGTAAGTGGTGACATAGAAATATCGTGTACCCTTGACAGGGTCGGCCGGATGGTCTTCAAAATCATCGATTGGGGCAAGCCTTTCAACATGCTCCTTGCCAGCGACCCTCTGTTCAAAGACGAATTCGTGGAAGAGGGTATGCCTCAGCCCTCAGCCCGTCTCATAAAAAAGCTTGCTGAGACCGCTGAATACCAACGCCTGGATAATCTGAACTACTTCTATATCACCTTTTCTCCCGTGACCAAACAAAGGTAGCGAACGGACATTTTTCTCGGATCCCGCAGAACGCCTTTCAAGCAGTGCGCCCTGGCTCACCTCAAAGCCCCGGGGAGAAATTCGTTGCGGCGTCCCATCCTTTCCCCTGTTATGGACTGAGTGTGATTAAGAGTCACGGCAGCAGCCGGTACGGAAGCGCACGCGAGGTCCATTCGCTTTTGGGGTGCTCTTTAGTCAATCTTTCGTAGGCTCTCTTGAGACCTGAAACGTCGTGGGCCGTCTTGTAGCCGCATACCGCCCGATAGAAAATCGCCTCCGGCGCGGCAAAGCTCTGGGGGTAACTGTTGATTATGGTCTCGAGATGCTTGATAGCGGGATCGAACTGTTTCAGGTCTATATATGCCCTGGCCATTCCCGCGAGGATCGTGGGTATGAATTCTTCGGGCGCAATAAACCCCACGGTGCGGGCGTGTTCCTTGCCTTCCCTGTCAAGAATAATAAGCGTGGGCGTCCACCTCAGGGTGAAATCTGTTGCTAATGGTTCGGCGTCAGCCGGGACCCTGACCGGAACCACGGTTTCGGTAACAAATGTTGATACCCTGGTGTCGGGATACGTGACCGCATCCATCTGCTGACAGCCGATTCAGCCGGCTTCAAAGAAATCGAGCAGTACGAGTTTGTTTTCCGATTTTGCCCGGGCCACTGATTTCTGCATGTCTGTTTCCCAGATAATCGAGTAAGCCATAGTTAACCTCCTTTGATCGGAATGTGTGCTACTTACACAACATATAGTCATTATTCAGGCGCGGGGCAAGAGTGGCCGATATATCTTTACATATCAAAACGAGTGTGTTAAAAATTGCCCTAAAGGCTGCACTGACCAACCTTTTTTTAGCATGGAGGCGCATGATTACCGGCATTGGAAGTTTTCCTTTCACGAGCGTGGACGAGGCGATCGACCTCATATTCGATACCTGCAGCCAGATACCGTTCTGGCCTCAGCTGCCTCAGCGCTCCCCGCTCGAGAACATGTACACGACCTTTCTCGAAGGTGTGCCCTGTCTGGTTGCGGATGAGAAGAGAAATACAACCTTCATGCATACGGAACATGTGGACGGCATCGAGAAATTTTACGAGGATGTGGCAAACGATAATATTGAAGCATTTCGTATCACGGAAAAGGTGGCGCCGGGGTTCTACCGGTTTCTCGATCGGCTTGAGGAAATACGAACAGGCGTCAAATACATCAAATGCCAGCTTACCGGGCCCTTTAGCCTGGGTCTTGGGCTCAAGGATGAGCGCGACAAGCCCATCATATATAACAATGCATTCTACGACATTATAAAGAAAGCTATTCGTCTCAAAGCCAGGTGGATGCTCAAGATGCTCAAGGCCGCCTATCCTGAGAAGGAGATTATTATCTTCTTCGATGAGCCGTACATGGTTTCTTTCGGTTCATCCTATGTTTCGGTTTCCCGGCAGGAGGCCACTTCTATCTTCAATGAGGTCCTTCAAGGACTCGAGGCTAAACGGGGCGTCCATGTATGCGGAAACACAGACTGGTCGGTGCTGCTCAATGCTGACGTTGATATGATAAACTATGATGCCTACGGGTATCTCGATACGATCTTCTTCTACGCCGAAGACTTGGGCCGCTACCTGGCTAAAGGAGGCTTAATCGCGCCGGGCATTGTCCCGTCATCGGAACAGGTCATCGACACCTCGCTCGACGATGTACTCAAGCTCCGTTCCGCCTTTATACGTGAAATGGGTAAAGTGAGCAGGGAAGCCGCCTCAAGGGACCACATCTTTACAACGAGCTGCGGTGTCGGAAGCCTGACAAAAGAAGCGGCAACGCGAGCAATGATGCTCTTAAAAGAACTCGGATAGTGTCATTTCTTACCTCTTAGTTCTCTCGCCTTAGCGATACATTTTGATGCTTCCTCATCTCTTCCCAAGGCTTTAAGGGCATTCCCCTTCGCATCCCATGCATCGGCATAGTCTGGTGAAAGTTCTATAACTTTATCAAAAGCAGAGATGGCTTCCTCGTACCGTCTCAGTTGGGTTAAGTTATATCCCTTCTCGCCATAGGCTGCTGCCCAATCGGGTTTTGCCTCCACTGCGCGGTTGAAAGCGTTGTTCGCCTCGTCATACTGCTTGAGATTCTCGAGCGCAAAACCTTTCATATACCAGGCATCGGCATAACCGGGCATAAGCTCTACGGACTTATCGAGAGTTGTTACCGCCTCCTTATAGCGTTTCAACCAGGTTAGGCACCGCCCCTTCTCATACCAGGCCATTCCCAGGTCGGGTTTTAGTATTACGGCTCTATCGAAGGCTTCGATTGCCTGATCGCATCGTTTCAGGTTTTCAAGTGTGGCGCCTTTCCCGTACCATGCATCCGCGTAATCGGGTTTCTGCGCTATGACCTTATCAAAAGCGTCGAGCGCTTCTGCGTATCGTTTCAGATTGAGAAGCGCATACGCCTTTTCCACCCGAAACATCTGGTTATCGGGTTCGTAGCTTATAAATCTATCGGCCTTCTTCAGCTCCTCTTCGTAGCTTCCCCGAACGGAGCAGCCCTCCACAACCCGTTTGCCGCTCTCCTGGTCAATAACGAACCCATGATACCCTGAGCCGGACTCTGATTTACCGATCACATACTCATGTCCAGCCTCGGCGGCGAACCTCAACAGTCAATTCTCGGCGGACCCAACCAGCACACTCCCCGGTATCTCCATGTACGATATTTCAACGGTATGAACGCCGGGTAAAACGGCAATCTGCCGGCTTGTCGGTTCTATGCCATCACAGCGTTCAATGCGGATCTCCCATCGGCCCCTGATCAGGGCTGTTCTATCTGACGGCAGATCCGGACCCGCGTATCCTTTCATGGGTGTGGAACAGGAATTCATGAGGAAGATACAGGCGCCTGCGATGAACAATTCCATGGCCAGGGAATATGCATATTTCATACATTTCTCCTTTCGTGCCCCGGTGCAGGCAACGATTTCATGGGTAGACGCTCGTTGCGCTGCACCTTGGTCAGCGTAAATCAATTCACGCGATCGCCAATCGTCTCTTGTTGTTTTCCACATTATACAAAGAAATGGGCCAAACGCAAACAGATTTTGCGCGCAGAAGATCTGTTCTCGCCATGTGCATAGGGGATCGGCCCATATTTACGTGTCATTCTCAGCTTTTTTCGACTATACTGTCTTCCGTGAAAGTGCTCCTCGTACAACCTCCTATCGAGGATTTCTACGATACGCCCATACGGACATATCCACTCGCGCTTCTCTATCTTGCCGCCGCCATCAAGGATGTCTGTGATGTGTCCGTAGCCGATTTCAGAAGCAACAAGAAGAGGATGCTCAAGGCGCATCCGTTCCCCGAACTCACAGCTTTCTACCGTCGCGATGCGTATACACCTCTGTCCCTTTTTCACTCCTATTATCGTTTTGGCATGAGCCGGGAAGAGATAAGAACATACATGCAAGAAGACAAGCCCGATGTGGTAGCCATATCATCCCTGTTTACCACCTATGCCGAGGAGGCCCTTGATGTGGCGGCTATCGCGAAACAGATCGATCCGGCAATCGTCACGATCATGGGTGGAACCCATCCGACTGTCTTTCCGAGGCACTGCCTCAGCTCTCCTTTCGTCGATTATGTGGTCCGGGGTGAAGGTGAGACGCCCCTTAATGAGCTCATCGGCGCGCTTGATACCGGCGAGAGAGGCTTAATCCGTATACCCGGGGTCTGTTCTAAGGACCGGGCCGGCATGCATATCTCTCAAATCTCTTTTGAGGATACGATCGATCTTACCCCAGAGAGGAGACTCATCAATAGCCGGGATTACCGCATCG
The DNA here is from genome assembly GCA_035541755.1 of Syntrophorhabdaceae bacterium. Lineage (NCBI taxonomy): Bacteria > Pseudomonadati > Thermodesulfobacteriota > Syntrophorhabdia > Syntrophorhabdales > Syntrophorhabdaceae > Syntrophorhabdaceae bacterium. Next base: position 80 of record DATKMQ010000142.1, on the reverse strand, counting down.
CCAGGCACACATACTCGTTCATGCTCACATCACGGGGTTGTCCCTTTCATTGCGCTTTTTGCGGCAAGCCTCCTGTGCCT
>DATKMQ010000141.1 GCA_035541755.1 Syntrophorhabdaceae bacterium | reverse complement strand
TGCGGCGCTGAAGAGACCCTGTATTCTGCCATGAACCTGTGTAGCTTGCCCTCGTGGAAATGCCATATGACTGCGGGCTTAAACTCAAGAAGGCCTGGTTGAATTGTGAAGCTGGGAGATTCTGCATCTGAGCGAGGACCCCTAATAGATCGCTGGAATTCGTATGCTGAATCCTGTTGAGATAGTCCGCTATTGCCTGCCCGGTTGGGTCGCCAGCAAAGAGCGTAAAGCTCCTGGCTAGTGCCTCGACCTGTAAGGCGCTGGGAGTCTTAACCATGGTAAAGCTAAGCATCGGGGTGGCCTGAGGAAGCGTAACACCGGAAAAAGCCCCGGTAACGGAGGTCCCTGTAACAATATTGTAGAGGGAGCCGTTGTAAAAATACCCCGGTCCTTTGACTACGGTCAACGCACCCGCAAGCGACGCCGTGCCCTTCACCGACAAAAGGCCAGCGCCGCCGTTGTTACCGTACAGGTACGTGCTGAAGCTGCTGTTGTTGGCCATGGCATAACTGTTGTTCACCTGCAGGGTCCCTTGTTTGATTGTAAGGCTATTCATTGTAGGCAGGCTTGCCAGGGTGAAGGTGCCGGCGCCCTGCTTGATCGTATTTTCAAATCCTGAAAAGTCGTAGCCGAGCGTTCCTGTTCCATCAAAAACCAGCGTATTGTTTCCAGGTCCGGGCAGGATATCGCCGTTGACTGTGGCCGTTCCTAAGAACTCCAGGGTATTGTCTCCGGAACCCAGGTCTATCGCGCCCGTAGTTACGGAGCCCGCGCCGAGCACAACCGTATCGTTCCCCGCTCCGGTTGAGATGGCAATACCCGGCGAGGATATGTCAAAAAACCAGGTCTTCTGAGTTTGTTTGGTCTCGATCGTTCCGTAGTTTGTCACGAGGTCATTGCCGCTTCCTGTCTCAATGCCGACGGCGCTGCGCCTTTCGGTGGCGGTTGCATCCGAGCCCACACTCACAGCAGCCATCGAGCTCGTGACCCCGGTTACCGTAATCGTGCCGTAATTGGTCACTGTGTTGTTTCCGTTTCCGGTGATGATGCCCCGGGCGTGTGCTTGAGAACTTGCCTGCGCTGTGGCATAATCCTCCCCATCCCCATACGCAAACACGCTGGCTGAGGCCGTCACTGTCATGTTCCCGTAATTGCTGATTGTGTTTTGACCGTCTCCTGCGGAAATGCCGGTGGCGGTAGCAATTCCTCCGGCGTATGCATCACCACGGTTATCGGCAAAATCGGTGTTGGAGTGGCCGTGCGCATTGGAGGTAAGGGTGGACGTCACGGTAATATCACCTCTGCTTGCAATTGTATTAAATCCGTTGCCAACCGAAATGCCCGTGGCCGTTGAAGTAAGCGAAACATCACCGGCCCCGGCGTAGGCGATCGCGTGGTCAAGATGGGTAGAGGTATAATCTGCGAGCGCTGTTCCCGTATTAGTAGCGGTTACGGTCAGGGGTCCATTGTTCGCTATGGTATTGTTTCCGTTCCCTGCCCTGATGCCCATGGCATCTGCGTGACCCCCCGCTATAGCAGTGGCGGTAGCCGTATATTCCATGGAGGAGGCCAGTGCATGCGAATCCGGGGTAGTCTCGGCTGTAACCGTGAGAGTTCCGAGATTGGTGATCGTATTGTTTCCATCTCCGGCGTGCATGCCCGTGGCGCTCGATGCGAAGATTGCGCTCGCGTTGGCAACCTCATCCGAAACAGCGGTCGTCCGCTCTACCGGTGCGCCTTCTCCGTCCACAGCAAACGATAGGCTCCGGGCGATGGAATGAACGATTATGGTGCCGCCCTGTCCGTTCGTAATAGTGCTGTCGCCGTTACCGTTATGGATGCCAAAAGCGGACACGTCGGAAGACGATTGCGCATTGGAATTTGTCCTGTCGAGGTCCGTGTCGGCCTTTGAGTAACACGACACCTCAGTGGTCGCGTCCACGGAAATACTTTTATTATTTGTCACCGTGTTCTGCCCTTCGCCCGCATCTATTCCAACGGCGAGTGCCGTCATGGCGGTCGTTGAATATGCGGTCGCACGTCCCGCGAATAGCGCCGCGTTTGTGATGGCCTTCGCATTGGCGTATGCATCTATATCCAGATTTCCATCATTGGTAATAACATCCCTTGCTGCGCCACCTATGATCCCTTTTGCCGTGGCTGTGGCCGTGGAATTCGCGTCCGCTTCCGCCGTACCCCCGAACGTCTCTGAACCATTGTCCGCCGATGGACTGGCCGTGGCGCTGACCGTTAAATGGGCGCCACTACCGTTCAAAATCGTGTTGATGCCATCGCCGCCATCCATGCCCACGGCAAGAGAAGAAGCGGTGTCATTTGAGCTCGTGGTCCCCGTCCCGAATAACGTGTAAGATGAACTTGAATCGGTGAGCGTGGAGGCGGCAGTAACGCCGATTGTCCCATAATTGTACAGATAATCCGCGCCCCCTCCTGCTCGCATGCCGTAAGCTGAGGCAGTGGCGCTGGTTCCGGCCGTTGCGTCTGCGTCTCCGCCAAGCATAAGGGTGTAGCCGCCGGCCTGTCCCGTGGCCGTTGCGGTAAGTGTCATGACGCCCGTTGAAAAATTCGTCACGGTGTTATCGCCGTCTGACGCGTCCATTCCCACGACCGTGGTATTGGAACTGCCACTCGTGTTGGACACGCCTTTCCCGAAGAGTGAGGCCGAGGTGGCAGACGCATAAATGGCTGAGCTTATATTCACCGTAATCGCGCCGGCGTTTTGGATGATATCATTTCCAGCCCCGCCGGCCATGCCGTATGCGATAGCCGTGGCAACCGCTCCGCCATCCGCCCTTTGATCGCCTGCAAGCTCAATAGTGGTCGACGACATGTGAACACTCGCCGTCGGGTCGAGAGTGGTTTCGTTATCCACTATCTTTATGGTACCATTGGCGTAGTTGGTCATCGTATCATCGCCTGCGCCTCCGTCCATACCGATAAGCGTTGCCGTGGCCGTGTTCGCTCCGTTGGAGCTGGCATAACCGGCAAGGGTGACAGAGACACCTGTGTCGTCCACGTCCGAGGTTGCCGTCAAATGGATTAGCCCGTGGTTCTCGAGCGTATCGTTTCCGGCCCCACCAGCCATTCCCGTGCTAGTGGTATTGGCCGTGGTAGAAGCATTGGCATACCCGGCGCCACCGAGCATTTCGACGGTCACAGACAAACCATTGGCTGTTGCTGTGCTCGTGGCGTTGATTGCGTTCCAGTTGTATATCTTGTCGTCGCCTGCGCCGCCGTCCATACCCACGGTGATCGCCGTGGCTGTGATTCCTACGTCGGCTTCTCCATAACCGGCGAGGGTACCACTTCCGGACTGGCCGGTAGGTGTGGAGTTGGCAGTGATCGTGATGGTCCCGTAGTTGTGCATGGTGTCGTTTCCGGATCCGCCCGCCATGCCGTAGGCGGTGGCTATTGCCCTGGTCGTGCCGTCCGCATTGGCATCACCCAGGAGCGCCACAGGGACGGAGATCATTTCGGCTTGGGCGGTGGCTGTGCCGGTGATGGTTGCACCCGTGTAGTTCGTCATGGTGTCATCGCCCGCTCCGCCGTCCATGCCGGTGATCGTTGCCTGAGAGGTGTTGCTTCCATCAGAGTCGGAGTATCCTCCGAGCACCACGGCGACACCTGTCTGGTCCACATCGGAGGTGGCGGTGAGGGTGATAGAGCCATGGTTCTCGAGCGTATCGTTTCCTGCGCCGCCGGCAAGTCCCGTGGCAGTGGTATTGGCCGTGGTAGAAGCATTCGCAAAGCCTGCGCCAAGCAGATCTACTGTCACGGGGACCCCCTTGGATGTTGCTGTGCTCGTCAGGTTAATTGAGCCCCAGTTGTATATCTTGTCGTCGCCCTCGCCGCCGTCCATGCCCACGGTTGTGGACGCGCCCGTGACACTCGCATCTGCTTCCCCGTAGCCGCCAATGGTACCACCGCCCGATTTTCCGGTAGGTGTGGAGTTGGCAGTGATGATGATCGTTCCGTAATTGTACATGGTGTCGTTCCCTGCTCCGCCTGTCATGCCGTACGCAGCGGCTCTTGCAGTCGTCGTGCCGTCTGCATTGGAGTCACCAAGAAGGGCTACAGGGACGTTGACCACCTCACCTTTTGCGGTTGCCGTACCGGTGATGGTGGCACCCGTGTAGTTCGTCATGGTGTCATCGCCCGCTCCGCCGTCCATGCCGGTGATCGTTGCCTGAGAGGTGTTGCTTCCATCAGAGTCGGAGTATCCCCCGAGCACCACGGCGACACCTGTCTGGTCCACATCGGAGGTGGCGGTGAGGGTGATTAAGCCATGGTTCTCCAGGGTATCCGTTCCTGCGCCGCCGGCAAGTCCCGTGGCAGTGGTATTGGCCGTGGTAGAAGCATTCGCAAAGCCTGCGCCAAGTAGATCGACGGTCACAGACAAACCCTTGGCTGTTGCTGTGCTCGTGGCGTTGATTGCGTTCCAGTTATATATCTTGTCGTCGCCCTCGCCGCCGTCCATACCCACGGTGATCGCCGTGGCTGTGATTCCTACGTCGGCTTCTCCATAACCGCCAACTGTGCCGCCCCCGGATTTCCCTGTCGGCGTGGAGTTGGCAGTGATCGTGATGGTCCCGTAGTTGTGCATGGTGTCATTTCCGGATCCGCCCGCCATACCGTAGGCGGTGGCTACTGCCTGGGTGGTACCGTCCGCGTTGGAGGCGCCAAGAAGGGCTATGGGAACCGAGACCGCTTCGGCTTTGGCGGTGGCCGTACCGGTGATGGTTGCACCCGTGTAGTTCGTCATGGTGTCATCGCCTGCGCCGCCATCCATGCCGGTGATCGTTGCCTGAGAGGTGTTGCTACCATCTGAGTCGGAGTATCCCCCGAGCCGCACAGAGACGCCGGTCTGGTTCACATCGGAGGTGGCGGTGAGGGTGATTAAGCCATGGTTCTCCAGGGTATCCGTTCCTGCGCCGCCCGCAAGCCCGGTTGCGTAAGCGTTCGCCGTGGTAGAAGCATTGGCAAAGCCTGCACCAAGCAGATTGACCGCCACCGACACGCCATCGGATGTTGCCGTGCTCGCGGCGTTGATCGCGTTCCAATTGTATATTTTGTCATCACCGTCACCGCCGTCCATACCGGTGGAGATGGATGTGCCTGTGACACTCACGTCGGCCGAACCGTAGCCCGTAATGCTGCCCGTTCCAGAGTTCCCGGTGGCTGTGGAAACAGAATTCACGTTGATGCTCCCCAGGTTACTCATCGTGTCGTTCCCTGCGCCGCCGTCCATGCCCGTATAGCGGGCCTCAACTGTGGTCGTTACATCGGCTTTTGAGAAACTGACATCGGATATGTCGACGGAAACACTCGTTACCTTTGCCGTAGCATGAGCGGTGCCGGAGATTACACCGGAACTCTGGTTCTCGATAGTGTCATCGCCCGCTCCGCCGGCAAGTCCGGTTGCGTAAGCGGTGCTACTTGACGACGCCTTGGCCACAGATGCCCCCGCGCTCACGCCCTCGGCAGAAATATTGACGTCGATGGAAACGCTGTTGGTTGTTGCCGTGGTCGTAGCATCCGTCTTGAGGATCCCATTGTTGATAATGGTATCATCGCCATCACCTCCATCTATGCCTGTGCCTGTGGCTGTTGCCGTGTTCGAGGCGTTGGCGAAGGCCGCTCCGGCCGACATGCCCTCCAGAGAGAAAGTACCTGTGACGGAAAAATTGGTGCGTGTGCTGTCAGTGGTTGCGCTTACGGTAGTCTGGTTGTAGTTATAGATCTTGTCGTTGCCCGCGCCGCCGGCCAGTCCCGTGGCTCGTGAATCAACCGTGTTGTTTCCGTCCACCACGGATGCCCCCGCCGCCAGTCCTGCCGAGGTCCCTTCGAGGTTCACGCCCACACTGGCCGCTGTCACGGTGGATGTGGCGGTAACGGTGTTATTACCCCAATTCGTCAGCGTATCATCACCTGTCCCTCCATCGATCCCGGTGGCAAGGGCTTCTGCCACGGATTTGCCTTTTACCAACGCCCCGCCCGCGGCAACGCCGTTCACGGCATAGCCGGCCTGCACCGAAACCCCGGCCGCAGAGATAGTTGATGAAGCTGTAGTCGTCATGGTCCCCGAGTTGGTAACGGTGTCGTCTCCTGCGCCGCCCGCAAGCCCCACGGCTGTCGAAGTAGCCGTTACCCCGACGTCGGCGGCAGCAACGCCCGCTACGACTCCCGTTTTAGAAAAACCAAGTCCCACAGAAACACCGGCGCTGTCGACATCAGCAGATGAGGAAACCGCCATGGTGGCCGTGTTGGTAATCGTATCATTACCAACGCCGCCGTCAATGCCCGTGGCGCTGGAGGTGGCTGTAAGGGCTGCCTTGGTCAGGGCGCCATCCAGGGAAACACCGGTCTCTGTGCCTGCAGCCGATATACTCACAGCTGCGCTCGTGGCTTCGGCCGTGGCTGAAACGGTCAGGCCCGCGCTGTTTGTTATGGTGTCTCGGCCGAGTCCTCCGTCGATTCCGACGGCGCTCGCCTGAGCTGTGGTCGAATCCTCAAGATACGTTATACCTCCGGCCACGCCTTGATTCGCCCACATCACGGTGGCGCTCACGGACGTCGAATCGGCGTCGGCCCCGGACACGACTGTGATTCCGTGGGCCCCGGAATTCGTAATGGTATCGTCACCGTCTCCACCTGCGATTCCTGTGGACTGGGAGGTGGCCGTGGTCGAGCTATCGCTTATGGTTCCTCCCCAGGCAAACCCCGGCCCCCAGGACCCCTTAAAATCAATACCGATGCTTGCGCTCGTCGCATATGCGTTGCTTGTTACGTTCATCGTGTTATTCTGATAGATGTGATCATCCCCCGTACCGCCATCAATACCTGTGGCTGCCGCATCCGCAGTGGTTGCCGTATTGATGAGTGCCACGCTCGGAAGAATGCTCATCACGCCGCCTTTGCCGAAGCCTAAACTCAACGTGACGCCGACTGAATACGCATCTGCCGTCGCACCTGACGTGATGGAGCCATTGTTCGTAATGGTATCGGCGCCGTCACCGCCCGTAATCCCCGCCGTCACGGCATAAGCACCGGTGCCGGCCTTGATCAGAGAATCTGTGCCGGAAGAGGTGCTCTGTGAGCCTCCCCCCTCTGCCGCGAGCACCCCTGCCGACGTGGCGATAGAGGATGAGGCTGCGATTCCCGACACCGCACCGAGAGGTGGTGTTATTGTGACCGACCAGGTCTCGGAATCCGTATCAGCGGATGCGCCGACAAGCACCGTCCCGTTATTGGTGATAGTGTCATTGCCGGCCCCGCCGTCAATGCCTGTGGCCGCGGCCTGCGTCACCGTCCGGGCGCTTTCCAGGTCCTTTTGGGCAAAGAACTCGTATGCCACAGTCGGGACTCCGATCATTCTTACGTCAACACCGGTCGCAGTGGCGGTCGGGTTTGCATTGACCGTGATCAGACCGCCGGATTCGTTGGTGATATGATCGTCTCCTGCGCCGTCTGCGATCCCGACAGCGGTAGCGGTTGCCCTGGTGTCGGCATCAAGACGCGAAGAACCGACGGCCTCCACGCCGACCCGTGTTGTCGAAGCGGTTGGGCTTGCCGTAACCGTGACCGACCCCGCATTGGAAATTGTGTCATCTCCGGCGCCTCCCGAAATCCCGGTCGCAGTGGCGGTAGCACTGATGCTTGAGTTGCCGTCGGAGAGCACGTCATATTGGAGGCCCGACACGGACACGCCCGTTGTGGAGGCAGTCGCCGTGGAAGTCGCTGACAGCGTGCCGGCGTTTGTGATGGTATCGGATCCTGCGCCACCTTCAATCCCTGTAGACTCGGCGGTTGCTGTGGTCGGAATGGAGAACATACCGAGGCCAAAATACGTGAGCAACACACCGGCTGAAGAGGTGGTTGCCGTGGCGGAGGCGTTGATGGTGCCATTGTTGGTGATGGTGTCTGTACCGCCGCGTCCATCTATTCCAAAAACAGTTGCAGAAGAGGATGCGCCACCGTTCGCCTGAGTTGCCACCGCCTTCTCAATTCCGTAGGATGTGAGAACGTTAGATACCTCTGTGGTTGCCAGCGCTGAAGCCGTGATTGTCCCATTGTTCGTAATGGTATCCGTGCCGTCACCACCCGCGATGCCCGTGGTTAGAGCCGTTGAGCTCGTTGAGGCGTTGGTCATGCCTGGCGCCCAATAACTCGAACCGCTGCTGTCGTTTGTGACACTGGCCGTTGCGTTTACGGTCAGCGTGGAGGAGTTGGTGATCGAATCATTTCCTCCGTTACCGTCTATGCCTTTGGCGGTGGCGCCGGCATGAATGGAGGCATCGATAGCCACGTTTGTTGCACTGCCCTCAAGATCGAGGCTTCCCTCGGCTGTGGCTGTTGCAGCGACCGTAATCTTGCCTTCCGAGTTAATGGTGTCGCTACTTGCGCTTCCGGCTATGCCCGTCGCACTGGCGTCAGCCCCCGTAGAAGCATCCGCAATTGCCGAACCCGAAATGGTGGCCTGAACTGCTCCCGTGTTGGCCCCCGATGTGGCGGTCACGTTGAGCGTCCCTAAATTACTCACTGATCCCGCGCCGCGCATACCCGTGGATTCAGATTCCGCCCTCACGCTGACATACGCGCGGGCATGATCGCCTACGCTTATGCCTATAACAGGAGCAGTGCTGTTTGAAGTAGCGGATGTCGTGACACTGCCTGCCACGGCGTTTGTAATCTGGTTCTGGCCCATGCCCCCGTCAATGCCTGTGGCCGTCGCATCCGAATAGGTTGAGTTGTAAGAGGAGGTGGCGGCAGAGAGCGTCAGAGATATGTTGGGAGATGTGGCAGAGGATGTAGCAGTGGAAGCAATCCCGGAAACATTGGAAATCGTATCTGCATTATCTCCCGTTTTCACGGCCGTGGCGGTTGCCGTTGCTTGGGAAGCCGATATTCCCGAAGGTTGAGCTGTCGCGCCGGCCGTTGCCGTTACTTCGCCTGCATTCGTGACCGTATTTTCGCCATCCCCCGCGTCAATGGTCGTGGCGCCGGCTGCTGCCGTTGTCACAACGGTTTGTTGAACTGTCTCAGAGACGGTCGCGCCCGGTTGAACAGTAATCGTGTCGGCAGCATCGCCCGTACGGACTCCGTTTACGTCTGTGCCGCTGCAGATGATGGCTCCGGTTGCATCCTCTATGCAGGCCGCCTGGATTTGAGCGGCAAAAATTGAGCAAAGAAAGCACGCGGTGAACACGCTCAGAAATACGCATCTGCCTACCATAGAAAAGTGCTGTTTCAATCTTTTATTAGGCCTCATGGCACCCTCTCAACATGGTCATTTCATTTAGAAACCTGGCGATTCCCCGATTTTGCGCATCATTGCATTCTACAAGACAGGTAATGCTGTCGAGGTCCGGTACTGAATGTCAGTAACATCTGTGGTTGTTCTGCCCATAATTATCGTCGGCTCTTCTGTCACCGTACCCGTCTTAAACAGTCTGTTCTTTTGCGGATCGCAGTCAGCCAGACGATTACACACCCGGCTTTGTCGGCCAAAAGCGGTCTAACCCTATCGACAGGGGATGGGTGGATCGTTTCGAGCCTATCCATCCCGATGATTCCCCGAACTATTTCTCCGTTTGTGTTTCTCTGAAAATCCTGAAACCTGATATCGCGTTCTGTCAACCTGTTCTGTATGAAGCGCGAGTTGAAAAGAGTTGCCGTTCAGGTTTCTCTCGAAAGATTCCGCCGGTCCTTCGATACCTGCGCACGGAACTTATCATTACGTTATACACGTGCAATCAACTGAATTTTATTGGCGAATATGCGTTTTGTCAACAAGAAACTGTGATATTTATCACCTCAATCCCGAACCCCCAATGGTTCTCAAATATGAGCCGCTGTACTTCAATATAATTGTCAGTTATCGTTTGTAACACACTTACCTATATAGGGATCCGAGATGATCATTCTCTCAGACAGGCCCCATCTATTTTTCTGGCCAAAGAAAGACGAGCGCCGATTTGGTCCTTTTTTGCCAATGATTGTCGACATCAGATACTCTAAAGGCGTTGCGTCAACGCCACCGCCGTGCTCACGAAAAACATGGATACTTGGACAACGAAAAATGATAGAGTGAAATATCCCCGTTGAGGAGGTGAGACCCCCCATGAAGAAGCGACGTCTACTCATTCCTGGCTTCGTAGTGATGATTCTTATGTGGGCCTTGTCGCCGGCCCTTTCAGCGCCCTTGTCTCTTGATGAAAATATCAAGGCAATCGTTGCCGCCCGGGCGAACCTTCAAGAAGGGTTTGATTTCGTTGTGACAGGGGACAACCGGGATGGGAGAGAGGTGTACAATCGGATCCTCAATCGGGTGAGAAATCTGCATCCGCTCTTTATTCTTCACACCGGAGACCTGGTAGCAACAGGACGGCCAGTTGAATATGAAGAGTATGCACAGCAAATCGCCTCGTGCGATGTCCCCATCGTTTACGTCCCTGGAAATCACGATGTTCGCTCAGGCGCGAATGCGTATCGGAAATACGTGGGGGAGCCCAACTGGTACTTTGATCTCAACGGCATCCGTATTATCGGCCTTGATAACGCAACGGGGGTGTTCAGCGCAGATACCGTGGCATTCGCGCGGAAAACGCTTACCAGTGAAAAAATATGCGTTGTTGCCTTCCACATGCCCCCGCCCGTGCGACGGTGGTCAGTGCACGCCATGGTGGGCGACCGGAATAAGGCGCACTGGGGCGAGGTAATGGACCTCATCAAGGGCGCCAAGGCTCCTGTCGTCTTTCTCGGGCACATCCATCTCTTTGATGAAATGGATATTGACGGCACCGCATACATCATTAGCGGCGGGGGAGGGGCGCCACTCTACGGTCAATATCACTTTGGTAAGCCCGAATACGGTTTTGTCGTGGTCCGGGTAAGGCCAGGAGGAATTACCCATGAGTGGATTCCCCTCAATTGATCCCAACCCTGCGGTTTTGAGACCTGAAAATACCAGCCTTGAGGCTGAACTTGATGATAGGAGAACCGAGGACTACAGTCTGACCGGGACAGGCGATCTTCTCGCATTCCTCGATCCTCCTTGTACCGTCTATGCCCCTTTGCCGCTCGACCAGGCGGCCTGAGCAGCCAGGCGCTTTTGCAGGAAAATGATCAACAGCGCAACGATCAGACCAACCACAGCGTTCGTACTGCAGATACGGGTGACGCTCCATCCTACGGTTATGAGGTAGCCGCCTATGACGTTCGCGAGCACGCTGCCAATTCTTGCCAGGGCATATGCCCAGCTCACCGCCGTACCTCTCATATATGGAGGATAGGACACGGTGACGAGTGCCAAAAGGCCTGAAAATGCGCCAGCCACGAAGAGTCCGCACAGGATCGAAGTGGCGGTAACTGTGGCGAATGAGCTACGAGAGAAGATTCCGAATATCACGAGACTGAAAAACGAGCAAACGAAGAGCACTTCGAGCAAGCGAAATGGGTTGCTTTTGTCCATCATACGGCCGATGATGAAGGTAGCAACCACGGATCCAAAATTAAAGCACGCAAAGGCTATACTGTACTGTACGACCGACGCGCCGCTTTTATGCAGTAGCGAAGGAGCCCACGCAACCACGAGGGATAGAATATAGAGGGATCCCAGCAGGATAAGCCAGAAAAGTATGGTGACCGATGCACGTCCCTCCATGAAGAGATGTTTGATGGGTACGCCCGGAAGCTTCTTCTCGGAGGGCAGGAAGTGATACTCTTTATCCGCGGCGATTGCCGGCGCCACTTTCGCAAAGGTTTTACGGATGCGTTCGTCATTGGTGCCCTTTATGGCGAGGAATTCGAGCGATTCAGGGAGAAATACCATTGCCATCACAGCGACGACCACGGGTACGGCGCCCCCGAAAATAAAAAGCGACTGCCACCCGTAATGAGGAATACAATAGGCGGCCACGAGCCCGCCCAGGGTGCCCCCGACAGGCATACCCGCGTACATGGCGGCCACGAAGGTCTTCCGCAAACGGGTTGGCGCGTATTCAGAGCCGAAGGCCAACGCGGTGGGGATGGCCCCGCCTGCGCCGAGGCCCGTAAAGAAGCGCAGCACTGCCAGCTGTCCCACATTCGTGATGAACGCTGTGAGCAGGGTAGCTGCGCCGAAAACAAGTGCGCTCGCTATGAGCATCCATTTGCGGCCGATACGGTCGGCCGGCATACCGAAGACCAGGGCGCCGAGTAGCGGCCCGAAGATGACTAAGCCCATGGCAAGACCAAAGGCCTGCATAGTGATATGGAGAAACTCGACGATCTTGGGTGTAGCCACTCCGATCATTATCAAATCAAAGCCATCCAGGGTCGTCACCAGGAAACAGAGAAAACAGACCCAAATCTGGTATGAAGATGTCTTCGAAATCGAGTCAAAAACCTTGCCTACCGCTATTTCTTTACTCGCCATGGTCAGTCCTCCCGGAAATTGGATTTACCATACTATATCGGGGCATAACGCCCTGTTAGTCACCCCGTTGAGTAAGCGTCCTTAACCTTAAGAAGGTCCTCAGTGTGTTGCAGTCGAAACCTTTCCCTGTCTCGGAAAAGCAGGCGCCTCGTATACCGTTATATCTCCAACTTTCCCTCGTTTGTACTTACCCGGATAAGCATCGGGCAGCGGTACGTTTTGGGCGATGAGCCGCTTCTTAAGCGACGCAAAGTTAACGTGTCTCACGCTCACCCCCTGAGTCAGGGAAACGGCGGCGGCGGTCCCTGCGGCCTCACCGATGGCCACACAATGCGGGATAAGGTTGAAAAAGTTATTTGCCTCCTGATCGGATGAAAAGGCACGACAGGCCACGAGCATGTTCTCCACACCGCGCGGCAGTATCGCCCGATAGGGGATATATGTGAGCGGGTGGTTGAGCGAGGCGTCGCCTCTGTCAAGGTCGGGGAATATGGCGATCGTGTCTTCGAAGGGCTCGTTCGACTGAAGGTCCTTTGACGTTACCACGTAGTCTCCGTGGACCCTTCTCGCGCCTCTTGTGCCGAGCTGAGGGCATGAGAGCACGATGAAGCTGTCCTCGAAACCGGGCACACGCTTCTTCAAGAAATCGTGGGTGAGCAGCATCTTCTCCCGTCCCAAAAACTCCACTCTTGTCAATTCTTCCACGTCTATCTGGCTCGACGTGGCGTATCGCGGGTGGATCCAGACGATGCGCTCCTGATGTTTCAGGTTACTCCTCATGAAACTCCGGTGGCCGCCCTTTTCCGTCAGGTCAGCCATGAGTGCACCCCATCTGTCAGCGTGCGCTTTACGGAAATCGTCTACCTTCATGAGGTTGACGTTGTCGATCCAGTAGCAGAGCGAGAGATTGGCGATACGGATCGAAGGGTCGATATCCGTGTCAAAACCCGCCCCTGTGAACGGGAGAAGATCGCCATCACCCGTGGAATCGATCACGACCTTTGCCATAATGGCCTGGCGGCCCGATTTGCTCTCGAAGACGACCCCCACAGTCTTATTACCCTCCATGACGGGCATGGTGCCCCACGAATGGAGATACGTTTTGACGCCGGCCTCCTTGACCATATCGTTCAGCACGCACTTGGAAATCTCGGCGTCAATGAGGGACGCGTAGACTATGTGGCCTTCCCGTACGGTGAAGAAAGACCGTTCATTCCAGTACGACGTCAATCTCTGATCCGTAGCGCCCCAGATTTCGGCCGGCGGATGGGTTTCGGCTTCTCTCGCCGTCAGGCGTTCTATCCACTCCTGGTTTATACCTCCGATCTGCATAGTGCCGCCAAAATCGGACAGACAGGGGATGATCGTAACCAGGCCGCCCGTGCCCATGCCACCCAGGTGGCCGTATCGTTCCACAAGAACCGTATCTGCCCCGTTCCTTGCAGCGGAGACGGCCGCTCCGATACCGCCTGGGCCGCCGCCCACAACCACCACGTCGCACTCACGGACCACGTTTATCGTCTTGTTGGGTTCCGGGATAGTCTTCATCACCTTCGCCATTTCAAGCCTCCTTTGATTTTTTCCTTTTTCTGACGCTTAGACTCATTCGGTTCAACCTGTCCTTACGTAAGTCACAGGCCCACGGTATCGGTCAACTGTGACAGATTTTCTGCTTTATCGAGGCTGAAGATGCGGTCGATAGCCTGATCGATGCGATTCGGTGTAAGAAGTCTTGAGGCGTTACGCCTGAATTTCTCCATCAGCGCTTCATCGGTAGCCCTGAACTCGGTGAAGTTCGTGCCTCTTGCGTAGAGCGTCTCTCCCACATAGGTCTTCCCCAGAGCCTTTACTTCCACTCGGGCCGGCCAGGCCTTGGGGTCTTTCTTCTTTTTTTCAATGATTTGAGGGTCAACATGCATGGTAACCTTCTTCATGAAGGCGCGTATCCTGGGGTCATTGATGGTTTCATGCTCCTGCCACTTTGCGCCTTCCCGTATCCTGTGGGCCGCCACGGCTAAGACGAAAGGCAGACTGAACTGAACGTCCACCTGGGTCTCAACGTCGTAGGGAACCGGACTGGCGACAAAGGGGATCGAGTAGGAATCGACGCTGTCGATGTCGTCCGGCTGCAGCCGGTTCTTCTCGATAATGCTGATGAAAGCGTCCAACTGGGCGTGAAAAAACGTGCAGCACGGGTAAGGCTTGAAGGACTTCTCCATAAAACGCCACTTCTTTCCGAGCTCATCCATGATCATCTCCGGCTCCCATCGCTCGGCGCCATAGAATCTCCAGAATCCGCGGTCGCCGTCGAAGACCCTCGGGTTAGCCGTGTAGCCTTCCCAGGCAAAATGAGCCGCTGTGACCGCTCCGTTGCAGATCCAACCTATAGGTACATACTTGATCATGGATTTTGGCACCGCTTCCTCCCAGTTTCTGCACACGGGCAGCGGACAAAGGTAGGCAGAAATGCCGAGTGCCTGGGCCATACGCTCTGTCTCGAGGCCAAGTATCTTGGCTGCCCCTGCCGTAGCCCCTACTATGCACTCGTTCGCGTTTCCAAAAACCTCCGGGTTCTTCGCTTCTTCCATCAACTTCTTGGTCATGACGCTCAAAGCCAGGGTAAACCGCCTGCAGACTTCCTGGGCGAGCGTGGTCGCCAGAATTAGATCCTTTCCGGAGGCCCCTGTGCTTTCCGCCACGGCGAGTGCCGGAGGTATCGCAAAAGGTTGCACATGGGGGATATCGTCGTAGTCCAGGGCATTGATCAATTCACCGTTCGCCATCGCGGCGTTGCTTGACGACACGCGGTCACCCACGCCCAGTATCACCGATTCAGGCCGACCCCCGGCCCGTCTCGCCACCGACACGGCTATCTTCCCCTTATCGGTGGCAATACCCGCAATCGCAGAGCCTACGGAGTCCAAAAGACTTCGCTTGGTCTCATGAACAACTTCGGCCGGAAGGTCTTCGTACTGAGTCTCGACCAGGAAGGTCACCAGGTCCTCACTGATATCTCTCACGTCCATCCTCCTTATTTTGCTTCCCCCGCAAGGACGCCGGGGCGGTGCCGTAAGACCTCAGCGCGTCACGGCACGAGTAGTTCCGTAAACTCACCCATATCTTTCGCGTTCTCGATACTCAACGCCAAATCGATGATCTTGTCTGCCCTGGCCTTGGAAAACCTGCCGAAGGCCGTGAACTGGTCCATGAATTTCGCCACAAGAAACTCCCTCGTCGGATAGGCGTGCATGGACTCGTCGGCATTCCTGGTGCTTTCATACACAGAGCCGCTATTCATGGTTACTCTGACTCGCATGCCTTTAATGAGGGGCGTACCATCCTCAGACCCGTATACGCCCATGGTCGATTTGCCGATAAGTGTGGTGAGCCCCGTATCGGACCTGATCGCCTCGGTCTGCACATGCTCCACTTTAACGGAACCGTGATAGAGTGCACAACAGGCCAGGAACTGATAGCAAAACAGGGCGTTCAACTGGGTGGGGCTGCTAAATGGCTGGGAGTAGTAGTTAAAGGCTGAATTCTCGGAGCGCAGCACTTCAACAGATTTGATATCTTCGGGCTTTACTTTATCGCCCATCTGCTTGCGCACCTCCAACGCCGCAAGGCCCACGGGGGTGTTGGGGATGCCCCCGGGAAACTGCTTGAAGCTCTCTTCCATGAAATAATTCTTTCCCAGGTCTTTCACTGCATAGTCATAGAGCGGCGGGAGCTCTCCGCCCGTCCTCTTTACCACGAGGCCCCAGTGGCCGAAAAAGGCGTCCGTGAGCCCTGTCCAGCCTCCTTTTGCAAGTTCGCAAGCCATTATGGCGCATCTGGCGCTCTCCCCGTTGTGATACTTGAATTCCTGCGAATAGTCGAAATAGGAGTTGGCAGGATCGGTGGCGTTGGTGGCCGCGTAGGAAAGAGCAGCCCTGGTTTCGGCGGCATCAAGTCCGTAGTATCGGGAGGCGAGTGCGGTGGCGCCTGTGGAAACAAGTTCCATGTCCGCGGGCCAGCGCACGGGGAACGTATAGAGAATGCGGGCAGTCAAATCCTCGGCCACTATGTTGTTTGTTATGAACGACTTACCGTCCGTCCTGTGCATATCGGCGAGCGTCAAACCCAGCGGAATGAGGGTTTCACCCAGATGGGAGGGCGTCCGTTCTCCATGCACGTGGAAGTACATGTTGCCGAAGTCATTCGACCGGGCCGTCACGCAATTGAGAATGACGGCGTTATTTACGGGAGCGCGAAAATCGTGACAGAAAACGGGCGCCTCCGGCAACCCGCCCCATCGCCTGAACAGATTCACTAAAACCTCATTGTCCTTTACAATGGCGCCGCCGAAGATACATCCGGTAGTGTCGAGAAGACGGTCTTTGAAACACTTGATATTCCATTCACTGAGGTCGTCAAACGTGGTCTCTACAACGTTCCTGCACAGAGCCTCTGTGGCTTTCGGCGGATTAAGTCGTCCTATCTCACGATCCGGCATGGCCTTACAACCTCCTTCGTGCGATATTTATGTTCAGGTCAAAGCCTCCCTTTTGTCGGCCCTCTTCGTGTCTTCCCGATCAAGAGGGTTTCTTTAGCCTCCGAGTAGCCGTGTTTAAGAGTCGCGCCCCGCGACGTTGTCTTGCCGAAGGGTAGTTATTCTCCACTATGGCTTCGTGTTCGGCCATGGTTCGTAACACCAGAGAAAGATCCTTACTCTTTAACGCCTCATACAGCTCCTTATGGAGGATAAGGTGGCTCTTGAGACGCCTGTGGGAAATGGTTTGCTCATTGATAACGAAACGGGTTGCACCCATGATAGCCTGGACAATGACTTCGAAAAACGGGTTCTTCGTTGCCTTAGCGATGACGAAATGAAAGCGCCTGAACGTCAATACAAGCGCCTCGAAGTCGAAAGGCGGCCTTCCCTCGGGCTTACGGCTCAGTATCTTTTCGGATTCCTCGACGCTCTCCTTGAGCGTGCGCATCTCTTCTTCGTTGATCCTTTCAACCGCCGCCTGGATGATGAGCCTGTCTATGCCGGCTCGCGCCTCCCTTAAGTTCTCTATGGTAAGGTTGCCCCGCTGCACCAGGTCGGATATCGATTCGATGACAACTGAGCTGTCCGCCTCTTTTACGAAGGCCCCGCCGTCGCTTCCGTGTCTCACGTAAATCAAGCCGGATTGCTCGAGCATTCGGAAAGCCTCCCGTACCGCCATTCTGCTTGACTTAAACTGCGCAGCGAGCTCCCTTTCAGGGGGCAGCTTGTCCCCTGGCTGGAATTGCTTCGAGTAGATGAGTTGCTTGATCTGATCTGCGATCTGATCGAAGGCCCTTTTGGATGGAAGTGGTTTGAAAAGACCTCTATCGACTGTCATGATGACTCTCCTTGCGCGTATGCGGTTAACATCACGTACGTTGGTCGATCTGCTCGTACGATCTGCCGTCTTTGGTCTGACCACAGACCAATTATACGATACATCTGCCGTTTACCCTTGTCAAGGAAAAATGAGCGTCCTCTTCCGCTCGTGCGTCCCGCCTTGATTCGGCGCTATTCTCCTGTCAACAATCTGATATCGGGGGTAACAGAGATGCCTGTCGGATTATATGGCTCATTCTTTTCAGGCAGAAGATAGTTGACCGTAACGCCCTGCCCCAGTCAAAATGACGCGGCAAGGTTTACGTCAGGCAACAGTGTGGTCGGGAAACACCAAACACCTGCGCGCACTTAAGGGCTCTCCCGTTCGGGAACGAATGGAGAACTTAATCTTCATGGACCGTCAGGGCGATTGGGAAGCATTACGAATAGGGGGCATCATGCGGGCATTGCCAGCCACGTGAGGCTCTTCTCGACGATGCGAGTGAAGATTTCTTCTTCCGTTTGGTTAAGCGCCTTCGGAACATGAAAGGAGTGGTCCCCTCCTTCGATAACAAAAAGCTCTGAGGGGCCGTCACTCGTTGTAAGACCTCCTTGAGTCCTGCCATGTCGCACAGAGGGTCCCGCGTTCCCGCAAAGAAGAGCATGGGAATTTTGATACGGTCGAGATCAGCCGCTCTCACTTTTTCTCTCTCGCCTGCCGGGTGCAGGGGATACCCGAGAAAGATCAGACGATGAACGGGAAGGAGCCCATCGGCCACCATCAAAGCCGCTATCCTCCCTCCCATGGATTTCCCCGCTGCAACCCAGACATCGACCTTTGCTTCCAATCTTCCTTTGGCGTACGAGAGTGCTTCAGCCCATGTTTTAGCCAGGGTTTGCCCGTTGTCCGGGGCCCTCCTTCCGTCCTCTTTGTAGAGAAAGTTAAACCTCAATACCGGATAACCCGCTCGCGCCAGGCCATCCGCAAAAAAAGCGACGAGGGGCGTGTTCATGTCGTTGCCGGCCCCATGGGCGATGACGACCCCCATGCGTCTGTCTATTTTTGCGGGCAATGAGATTATCCCTGACGTGCGGTCTTTGTCGCCAATCGGGATCGAGACTCGGTCTTCCTCGTATTTCAATCGATACGTCCTTTTCTGAGCTTTCGACTCTCTGCTCACCAAGGATATAAGGCTTCGGTTAGGATGAGGTGCTACTTTTTAGCTTCATCCGTCACCTTGAGCGTCCTCAAGACATTCTCGAAGGTAGGGGCATCCATATCGAAATAGTGTCTTGCAGGCGCGCTATAGCGAACGATCAGAAGCCAATCATCCTTTAACCGTCCGCACAGCACGGCCTTCATCCTGAGTCCCGAAATATTCCGGAACGTGTAAACCATTCTGAATCCTGAAACACCGCTTATGGTCACCGGGACATTCTCTTCGGTCTTTACGTCGCTTAGCGACGACGCCGAAATCGTGTCGTCGAGGACTATTTCCGCCACTTCCTGGGGCAGCATGTCCTTTCGGAGAATCTTCTTGGTATTCTTCAGCGGATTTTGCTTGATGTCGAACCTGCGTATATATATGGATTGGAGCGGAAATCCGTCCCTGGTGGCTAAAAGATAATCGTTCTGACTCGACCTCATCCAGTTCTCGGGCATCTCCACGGTAAAACCCTGACTCTGATTTGTATAGACCTTCTCGGTCTTTATCCAGGGCCTCTGGGGGGCGCAACTCGTAAGGCAAACAAGGGCTGCTAGTAAGACAAGCTTTTTCATATTCTCCCCGCTATTCGAGTCCTTTCAGGTATTCTTCGATATAGGCCCGGTCTTTGGTATCAGGCGAACGCGCGAGGTACTCGCCAAAATACCGCCGCGCGTTTTCGTTTTCTTTAAGCTTGAGGCTCATGAGCCCCAGGGCCTTGTAGGGGTCGCCATAGGATTCATCGAGGAAAATGGCCTTCGTATAGTTCTCCCTGGCCGCCTCCTGATCTCCCTTGTCCCCGCGCTGCCGGAAAATCTCACCAAGAAGGTAGTAGGCCTTCGGGTCGCCATCCTTCGTGCCCCGATACCGTTCCGCCATGGTTTTGGCTGTATTGAACCTGCCCGCCTTGAGTTCAAGCCAGGCGCTATCGAAGACAATGTCGCTCAAGGCCTCTGCGAAACCCTCCCGATTGGTAGATCCGCCCTTGTTTCCCGCCGATTTCATGAAGACCTCGCAGTTTCCCTTGCGTTCTTGCAGCCGCGGATGACTCCCGAAAAAGAAGGGCTCCTTCACGTTCTCCTCTTTGGCCTCGGCCTCCAGTAAACTGAAAAAGGCAATAGACTCCGCCGGGTCATATCCCGCCTTGACAACCATGGGGAGCCCCTCCATGTCCGCCTCCGTTTCGAGCGCCCTGGAATAGCCTGTCACAGCCGCCATGGTTCCCACTGCACCGAAGATACCCGCGCCCACCCATGCTCCGACAACCGTGATTGAAGCCAAAAATGATGTTTTGCTCTTCGTGTTCCGGTATTCCTTGATCGTGTGATGGTTGATAGCGTGTATTGCCTCGTGGGCAAGCACGACTGCGAGCTGCGCCTCGTTTTCCATCAATGCGAGCATGCATGAATTGATATAGATGGTGCCGTCGGGAAAGGTGAAGGCGTTTATGGCACGATTTTTCAGCACGACGACCTTCGGCTTCATGCCCGGCACACCGCCTTCGGGCAGAAGCTTTGTCAAAACGTTATTGAGATAGGCGGTCAGGTTTTCGTCCTCATAGACAAGACCGCTACGCGCGATCTTTCTCTGCTCCTCTTGAGCCTGAGACCAGAGCATTTTTTCGTCCTGGTCCAGTGCGACAGCCGGCGGCGTGGGCAAGGATATCCCGGCGGAGAAGCCCACAATGATCGCCGATACAAGGGCAATTACTACTCTATTCTTCATTTCTTCGGGACCGGGAATTCTTTGAATAGCCCGCCAACGAGCCTAAAGACATCATCGGGCTCCCTGAGATCGTAGGCCTTGCCGGGATTCGCGCTGAACCAGAGTATCGAGCCGGAACCGTCCACGAGCGCCGCGTCGGCCCATGTCATGCCTGACCGAGGGTGCACGCCGGTGAAAGCGCCCACGACCATAAGCGTCTTTCTACCTCCGGTCGAGACTTCGTCGCCAGCCGTCACGAGAATCAGGCCATCTACATTGAGCCGGGCAAGGAGCCCTTCGATGGGACCAAGAGAGTAATCGAAATGGTCCAGTTTTTCAGGGAAAAAATCCCAGTTCAAGGCGGAACCGTAGGTATGCGTCAGGATTGCACTCCTTACAGCCTTGTATAGCACTTGAACGTCATCCATCTCTTCGGAGGGATTCTCTCCGTCAAGCACTTTCGCTTCTATGAGCCTGTCTTTGAGCTCGGTCTGAAGAGAGGTGGAGAAATTGTGTCTCGCCGATCCGGTCCAATCTTCCTTGAGTTCATGCATGCCTCCGGCCGTCAGTTCATAGACCTTCATATCAATGAAGAGAATGCCCAGGGTTTTGGTCGCCTTCACACGTTCTGCCGCCTGGGGAGATGTCCTAAAGTACCCTGGATCGCAAAAGGCTACCAGGGGATATGACACCAAAGAGATCAGAATAAGGCATAAAAGATATCTGTTTTTGTTCATCCTGTCCCCCACCGGTCTTATCCGCCGTATCGCCGTGACAAAGATTTTCATCTCTTTGAGCGACTAATATGGCGGAGTCCAAAGTACTGCACGTGGCCGATACGTATGCATAATTAATAGCATCGACCATGAACTAAGGCAAGAAAAAACCTTGGCCTATGTTTGAGTCACCTGACATATGATCTAAAGGCGATTGAAAAAATATCCTGAGAATACCTGTACCCCTTTTCTTTGATCTCAAAGGTTTTGTCAAAAATCTCAACTTCCTGTTCGTTTACATTAAACGCGTTGCTGTATCTGAATTTCCATCTATCACCTCCAAATGCCCCCTCTTCCAATTCGAGGGCGAGCATTCCATGAGGATACTCCCCATTCATATCGCTGATATTGAGATCCTTGGCGCTTTTGAAGCCATGTTTGCAGTAATTGTGCGGGTCCCCATATATCACGATGCCTTTTGTGCCCTTTTTAAGAGCGATCTCTTTTGTATGATTGACCAATGCGGTACCGATGCCCCTGCGTTGATATTTCGGCAGCACGCTCAGCGGCCCAAAACTTATAATCTCTTCTTCCTTCCCATTCTCGTTAATCAACCATGCTTTTGTATACATGATATTTCCCACTATCTTACCTCTGTACTCTGCAACAAAATCCATCTCTCTTATAAAATCCTGATGATTCCTCATGCTGTGGACTAAGTAATGCTCGTTGCATCCCGGGAAATATAGATTCCAGAACGCCTCTCTCGTTAGCTCCTCAACTTCACGAAAATCTTCCTCCATTTCATTTCTTATCTTAACGTTCACGTCATTCTCCCTTTAGTTTTCTTGTATCGAAGGGGCCGCCCCACCCCGACACCGGCACATACACGTGCGCGCCAGCAAAACCCGCGAGCCGCAAGAAACGGTTTTCGTATCTCATGCGGCGATCGTTCATTTGAGTTTCGGGAAGCCGAGTATTTCTCTTATCAGACAGCCCCTGGCGGTTCTGCCAACCCTGAGAATAGCCGCCGTGTCTGCGCCTCCGCCGGCGAAGCCGGTTCCGGCAATGGAAAGTGCGGTCTCACCCTCCGGCACCAAACCGTTGTTTACAGCGATCACCGTGATACCCACAAGCACACGAAATCCCATGCTTATGATGTTAAAGAGAGACAGATCCTCCCCCGTCTCTATGTCAAGGGGTCTCAGGTGCCCTGGAAGGAAACGGTTGAGCTTAGATGTCGCCTCCCGTCGCGCCTCCGGCCCAAGACCGCCAATGCCGAAAACATCCGGCACATAGAAGACCTTAACACCTTCCCGCTCAAAGCATGCACGGTCCTCGTCTGATATGCTGACCGGGAGGTATTGAGCATTTTGCTTCAAGCAGTCCTCTTTTATCCGCCTCGGCTCTTCGTACTTGCTGTACAGATTCGAGACGGCCATTTTTGCACCTTTTGCGTTTGTGACCGCCACAATGTTTACGTCCAAACCGCGTGCGAGTCCCAGAAACTTCTTCACGGCAAACCCTGTTTGCGCCGCCATAATCACATGACGTATTCCCAGGGCCTCTACCCTCTTTCTTGCCAGTTCGAGGATTTGGTCCGTGTTAGATGGACCAGGCTCCTCATAGTACATGATTTCCTTTGTTTCCATGCTACATGATTCTCCTTCGTGAAGAGAGGCAGTGCAACTTGTCGGGCCGTATCTTTTTTCTCGCGGTATGAGACCTGCACCGTAGCATTCTGTCTACCTCAAGGTACCAAGCTATTCTCATATTTTCAGGAATTTTTTGCAACACGTTTTGAACGTGCAGAATCAAGAATGACTGCGCTCAGGGTGGGCAAGCGAAGGATTGACGGGCGTTTTGCGCCGTGATCCGGTGTACATCCTCTTGACGATTCCACGCTGGATGGTTACAGATGCAATCAGGGCAGGAAATAAGAGGGAGCTTAATGGCCCGGGGTGAACAGAACCACACGCAAGCCCCGGGAAAGACGCACAGACAAGGAACCAAAAAGGAGGAAATGAAGAATGAGCGAATTTCAAGAAGGTCAAAAAGTTCGGTTAAAAAGTGGAGGACCAGTAATGACTGTTGAAAAGACAGGCATTCATACGGCCGGCCTCAAAGATGGCATCCAATGCGTCTGGTTCGATGACAGAAAAGACTTACAGAGAAATGTATTCAAGGCCAGCATGTTAGAAGGCCCACCCGAGAAGGAACCGGTCGTCTATTGAACCGGTGGCAGGGAAACCGAGCTCGGCGATGAGAGTGGGGGAGTATGCGGTCCGGAGAAACCCTTGAGGCGAGCCTAAGACTCCAACCTTTGGTGGTGTCCCTTGACGGTTTAAGGCAGGATGGTTAGAAGAAGACTTAAGGGGAAAGGAAGCGGCCGGGGCTTTGGACCCAAGTCCCAAGTATCCTGCCGCGTCAGTCTATAGCCTGAGAAAATGAAGGAGGTAGCGGATTATGAAAAGAGCATTAACGCTTTCATGTGCAATTCTCACCGGCATCGTCTTGGTGGTAGCTGCTTTCGCATATACTACCGATCAGGCGTCCAGCGGAAAGGAACTTTACGTCAAATACTGTGCAGCCTGCCATGGCGCCGGCGGTGAGGGGGGAGCAGTCCCTGCTCAATTCGGCAAACTTGCGGGGGCGCAGGCTCCTCGACTGGTTGGTCCCGGATTCCTGCCAGGAATGAAGGACGTGCGTCAAGTCTATGATGTTGCGCGGAAACAGATGCCCGGGGACAAGCCTGGCAGCTTGAAGAGCAAGGAATATCTCGACATTATTTCCTTCGCCCTCGAGGCTAACGGCGTTAAATCCGACGGCAAAGCCCTTACTCCGGCCTCGGCCAAGGCGATAAAACTGCCCGGCGGAAAATAATCACCGGGTGAGTTGCCTGATGTCTAAAGAGCAGGCTCTTGGTATCGACGACCCATACTGAACGGGCAGCAGGTGAACAAATGGTCTTTTGCTACGGCTCATTTCTGATTACAGCCGGTAGGCGCATATACACATGGGTGCGCCCTCAATAGGTCCTGTTCTTCTGATATGCGGCCCTTTTCTGAACTCTTTGTATGAACATGAACGTGAGTGGCGCCTCTGGTTGTGGCACACCAGTAATGCGTCTCGTCATTTACTCCAACGCCTATATCACCCTGACCGATGTAGATAGGGACCCATGCTCCATCAACAATCTTGGCAAAGATGTAGTTTCCCTTTTGCTCGGGATCACAATAATAGGGAAGGTCTTTAGACCAATATCTGTACTTTTTTCCGGATGCACCGGTCCAATATATCTCCGCGTTCGACATCTCGTCCTCCCTGTCTCACTGGCAATGTGCCATACAATCCTATCATACAGGGCATGCGCATAATTGGCAATTATAAATACGTAAAAATTGCAGTTTGAAATCTGGTACTCTAATAAATATTGGTAAAATGAGGATTCGCGTTAATAGCGGAGATTCGGCCTGCCATGGCGCCCATACCAGTGGCATATTTATAGAACAATTGAAAGGCGCGGCTCACCCCGGGGGCTCCTCTCCCGAAACAATAGGCTCTAATGAGCGGTCAACGATAAACAAATGACTCGACGAGATCGTTTAAGTGATTGGAAGGCCGGCCTCGGTCCAACCAGTCCTATTTCTGATTCTGCCCGCTTGTCATTTGACCGGTAAACCTACAATCGGCTATCTCAGGCAAAGCGTCCGATTCGTCAACCAACTCTGGATAAACATGACCGACAAAGAAACCCAGGCTGATACTCAACCGTATGTAACGCGTCTGGTTCTTCTCCAAAGTAAAACTCGCCTTTCGCTCTACTTCGGTGGAAGTCACCGCTACATACTCGCCAGGTGCCCTGTCTACGTAAAAGAACCCATGCGATATCGCTTCGCCAACCACTTCGTTGTTGAGAACTACATTCGGTCTCACGGCAGCGCCCAATGCCGATGCTCTGTAAAAATAGATCCTTCCGAGGTCGGGATTTGATGCCGGTATCTGGGCCTTGTACTCGGAGTATTTCGGACCGGAAGTCGCGCAACCGGCCAGCGAAGACAGGACAACCAGCAACAGGAAAAAGCTTTTTGTCTTCTTCATTAGGGCCTCCTCCCTATTCTATATTGAGTGCAATTGGTTCAGGCAGCTTAACAAATCCCTTTTCAACCGGAAGATAGAATCCCACGAGAGATCCCTGAGATACTACCAAATAGGCCTCGTGGATGTTTGAACACTCTACGGTAAGAACCTGGTCTTTGGATTTGTAGACTTCTCCCTCGGATACCGTTCCCACCATACTCCATGTTGTGCCCTTGGCAATGGTCCGGTTATATCCGCAAGGCGCTCCATTCGTGGTCGTTTTTGTTGCTACTCTGAACGATTTGTCTGATTTTGGTGTCAATGCTGTTGGCGAGAACGATACGTGGGCCAAATCGAACGCGCAAGACGCCGAAAGAACGGTTCCGATTAGTGCCACGACACATGCGATCTTTGACATGTCTCCCCCTCTCTGATGGAATGTCGAAGAACCTGTTACACAACGGTCTTTTCTTGGGACTTTCTATCATCATACACGGCATATTATGAAATAGCAACAGTAAATCTATATGACTGAACTTCAGCTTCTCTTTTGCCTCGCGAAGAAACATCGTCTTAAGGAGCCGAGAGAAGTTCTCCTGCATCCTCTGGCCTTTGATCTTTGCACCGTAGGACGCAGAAAATGTTGCGAACGCGAGCGTAAGTTTTGCCTCGTGTAAAAGGTTTTTGTACTTCACTTCCGTCTTCTCCTCGGCCATCCGATAGATTTCGTCCACTGCGGCTACATCTGCGTCTTTTACTCTTGGTTTCCCCGCCATCTATCCCTCCGTATCCAGTGATTTGATGTCCTGTTCTGTGCGGGCTTTGTCGGCCTCCAAGCTTGCGCGCACCCGGGCCCAGAAGAGGGCTAAGCCCATGCCGAGCTTGAAGCGTTCGCCTATCGCCGTGACGAAGCCTAAATCTTCGAGGGTGGCGAGATGACACATAACCGTACCCACGGGGAGGTTTACGGCCTGGGCGATCAATTTGGCCTGCGCCGGTTCCCTCTCGCCGGCGAGATATTTCAGAATCTCGCCCGCTTTGCGTACCGTCTCGATGCGCCTGTAGGTGGTCATTGTTCCCCCTCTGCCTGTCGCAGTCGCTGCCGCTGCCGCGGGAATTCGCGGATGTGTTTGGCGGGATGAGTAAGACTATTGAGGTCTGCCCTAACAAATCGTGCAAAATTCACATTGCCTATTTTGGTAAAACATTCTAAAATCAAAGTATGTTTGAAAGTTGTCTTCATGGCGCTCTCCGGCGAGGTTTTTTGGCAGGCCAGAGGTCGGATATCGGTACGCCGAGGGCCTCTGCTATGGCCTGGCGGATATTCGGCGTGGCATGCCTGCCTCTTATCACGTGGTATATGTTCTGCCGGGTGCAGCCGATCCTTCTCGCGATCATGGCGCCGCTCACATCCTTGTCGATCATGAGTTTTTGTATCTTCTTTTTTGTCTGGACTGTTTTCATGGTGACATGATATTCACAGTTGCGATCATATTGTCAAGGAAAAAGTGTCGCTAATGCGAACTATTGACGAAATTCTTGATAAAATAATCGAGCTTGAGGGGCTGCGCAATGACGCTGGTCTGGCTAAGTCTCTGAAAGTAAAACCTAATACTGTATCGACGTGGAGGAAGCGCAAGACCGTGCCGTATGACATATTATTTCAATATTGCGAAGATCGCAAATACGATGTCGGCTGGCTCATCACAGGAGAAGTGACAACGAGATACGTTGATGTGGAGGGAAGGAAAATCGCAGTCTCATCGAGGGAGGACTCGGCTGAGAGGCGAGGCGCGCAGAGCGACACATTTTTGGCTGAGCGCGAAAAGCAGGCCCCTGGCGGGCCGGGATATCCCGTGCCTGAGGAGATTCGGCCCATCTTCGACGCGTTTATGGAGATCATGACGTCCGGTCATGAAGGGGTGAAGCTTGCTTTGACCCAGAATATTTATATGTTCCTGGGTGCGGTGCGTAATGCGCAAAAGGTTACAAAGCTGGAAAAAGACGTGGAGGAGATCAAGAGGGTCATCGGCCCACGGGAGGACGATTTTAAGACCTCGGGATCAAAGGGGGAAAAGAAGCAACGTGCGGGCGGGCAGAACTAAGACTGATATGTGGGGGATACCTCGAGAATATTGACGGGTTGGTATTCGTCTATCGCGGCGATGCGGCGGAAAGCCGGCGGAAGGCTCATATGGACTTGCTGTGCCGGCGCGGCTTCGCGGTGATATAGGCCGGAGCGGGGGAGAGAGAAATGGTCAAAAGTTGGGGTGGCAGGGAGTCGAGAAATGGGGGGAATATGAGGTCAAGAAACAGAGGGGAAACGAGGGTCGTCTTATTGATTGCGGGTCTCATTGCGGTAATTGCGGGCACGTTCGTTTGCGGCATTTTTGGGTGCGGGTCCGATCCCGGTTCATTACAATCGATTGAGAGTCAACCGTTTGAAAAAAGATTGGCACTCGTTGATAGCACAACCGACCCAGCAAAAATTATCCGTTACCGGTATCTGATAGAGAACCTTTCGGAACACACGAGCACGCCACAAAAGGAAGTATACGAACTGACTTTATGGACAAAAGATTATTTGGAGCGCCAATATGGCAAACGCTCTAACTGCATAGATATCATGGAGGACCTCAACACGGCGTCGGCTTCTGGAAGCGCCTGCAATTACAAAGACCTCACGGCCATCTATGTGGTCTCAAAAGGAAAATGATTGGCCCCGCCGATTTTTTATGTGCGGTTCATGCGGCCAAAACATTTGAATTCAAATGCCATTTGAAAATGAGATCAGGAATGTATCTTTTAAAGTGATCATACGATCTTTCCGGAGTCACTTTTAACTTTTTCCAATACTTACTTCTCGCACCCCCATACAACGACAGCGAAGAGCAACTAACGGGCAGCGAGGAAAGGAAAGCCGGAAGCGTATCTTGAATACGTTGAGGACTTTCTACGACGAAGATAACGAAGTTTGTTACGAAGAGGGTGAGGGCCAACTGAGCAAAAAGGTCTGCCGAATTTGTCAATTCGACAGACCTTTTAAAGTTCAAAATGGCTGGGAGACAAGGATTTGAACCTTGATTCACGGAGTCAGAGTCCGTTGTCCTGCCGTTGAACGATCTCCCAATACTCTCCGTTATACTTATACTACTTTCCTTACTCCTTTGTCTCTTCTTTTTTCTTGCGCGGTTTCTTTTCTTTGGGCGCGGAGGTATCGTCTTTTTCCGCCTTAGCTTCTTTCTTGGCCTTAGTCTCTTTTTTCGCTTTGGGCTCCGCCTTGGCCTTTGGTTCCGCTTTGGTCTTGGGCTCTTTCTTGGCTTTTGGTTCCTTTTTCTCTTTGGCCTCTTTCTTGGTCTTGGGCTCTTTCTTCGCCTCGACTTCTTTGGTCGTTTCTTTCGAGGGCTTGCCCCCCTCTTTGGCTTCCTTAGGCTTTTCCTTCTTGCCTTCTTTCTCTTTTCTCAAGGTAAGCTCGATCATGGCCATGGGGGCGTTGTCACCTTTTCTGTTACCGATCTTCAAAACCCTGGTGTAGCCGCCGTTCGTCGCGCTGTACCGGTCGGCAATATCGGCAAAGAGTTTCTTCACGATCTCCTTGTTCCGCAACATGCTAAAAACAAGCCTCATGGAATGCTGGTCTTTTCTCTTTGCGAGCGTGATGAGCCTCTCGGCGACCTTCTTTAACTCCATGGCCCTGGTGCTCGTCGTGGTTATTCTTTCATGCTCGAAGAGCGCATTAGCAAGGTTCTGCAACAGCGCCTTTCTGTGGCTCTTCGATCTGTTCAGTTTTGCGACTCGATTCAAATGCCTCATGTTCAACCTCTATATGTGATCTTTTTTCTTGAGCACCATCTTATCAAGATCGTCCCGTGACGGGAAGCTGTCCAATTTCAATCCCAATCTCAGCCCCATGCAGGAGAGAATCTCCTTTATCTCGTTGAGCGATTTTCTGCCGAAGTTTTTGGTCATGAGGATTTCCTGCTCGGACTTCTGCACCAGTTCCCCGATATACTTGATATCGGCGTTCTTCAGACAGTTGGCGCTTCTTACTGAGAGTTCCAGTTCGTCCACGCTCCGGTACAGGTTGTCATTAAAGTCGGATTTATCGCCGCCTCTGTCCTCGATGCCGTCGGCCTCTTCAAGTTCTTCAAAGTTGATGAAGATGCGCATCTGCTCCTTGATGATCTTGGCCGCAAAGGAAAGTGCATCCAGAGGATTGACGCTTCCGTCCGTCCATATCTCCATGGTGAGCTTATCGTAATCTGTCCTGCGCCCAACCCGCGCCTGGGTGACGTTGTAACTCACCTTTCTGATAGGAGAAAAGATTGAATCAATGGGTATGGTCCCGATAGGGTCATTCTCGTCAACATTCGCTTCGGAGGACACGTATCCTCTGCCGAGTTTGGCTTTCATTTCGATATACAATTTGGCTTCGCTGCTTAAGGTGGCGATGTGCAGATCGGGGTTCACGATCTCTACGCCGCCCTCATGGGTAATATCGCCCGCCTTGAGCTCCCTCTTTCCCTTTACGTCGATTTTCAACGTGATAGGTCTGTCATCGGTCATCTTAAGAACGACCTTCTTCAGGTTGAGTATGATTTCCGTTACATCTTCCTTGACACCCCTGATGGCTGAGAATTCATGGTCAACGCCGTTGATCCACACCGATGTTATGGCGCCGCCCATGATCGAGGAGAGGAGCACCCTTCGCAAGGAATTGCCTACAGTTACGCCGTACCCCCTCTCAAAGGGTTCAGTAGAGAACTTTACATAATGAGTGTCTCTTTTCTCGACCTCAATCTTCGATGGCTTTATCAGTTCCTGCCAGTTCTTTTCAAACATATGTTCGTACCCTCCTTGGTAGGGGTATAGACTATCGTGAGTAATACTCTACAACGAGCTGCTCTTTAATGGGCATGGTAATATCTTCCCGTGTCGGAAGCAGCTTGATCACGCCTTTCATGTTCTCCTTGTCGAGCTCGATCCACGAAGGCATGCCTCTCCGTACCACCGATTCAAGGGCATTCTGTACGCTCGGCAGCGTCTTATGTCTTACCTCGATCTCGTCTCCTGCTCTCACGATATATGAGGGCGCACTGACTTTTTTGCCGTTAACTGTAACGTGGCTGTGAGACACAAGCTGTCTCGCCTCTTTCCGCGACGTGGCAAAACCAAGCCTGAAAACCATATTGTCGATCCGTCTTTCCAGAAGGACGAGGAAATTCGTTCCGGTAATACCTTCTTTGGTTTCCGCCATGGTAAAAAATCTTCTGAACTGTTTTTCGCTGAGACCGTATATCCTTCTCAGTTTCTGCTTCTCGCGAAGCCTCAGGCCGTATTCCTGAAACTTGCTCTTTGTATCGACATGCTGACCGGGTGGGTAGTTTCTCTTCTCTATAGCGCACTTTTCGGTGTAGCATCTCTCACCTTTGAGGAAAAGTTTCACGCCTTCTCTCCGGCACAACCTGCATGATGGTCCAATGTATCTTGACAATGCCCGCCTCCTTATACTCGTCTTCTTTTGGGTGGCCTGCACCCGTTATGGGGAATGGGAGTGATATCTTTGATGAGGTGGATCTTCAAACCCGCGCTCTGAAGGGCCCGTAAAGCGGCTTCCCTGCCCGCTCCTGGTCCTTTCACGTAGACGTCAACCGTCTTCATTCCGTTCTCGATGGCTTTCTTTGCTGCATTCTCCGCGGCCAGCTGCGCCGCAAAGGGAGTGCTCTTGCGGGAGCCCTTAAACCCCACCACCCCGCCGCTCGACCATGCTACCACGTTGCCCTGAGGATCGGTGATGCTGATAATCGTATTGTTGAAGCTTGACTGTATGTAAGCACCGCCTACGGGTATGTTCTTTTTGATCTTCTTCTTCGCGCTTTTTTTGGGCTTTGCCATCTACCACCTCATTATTTTCGTTTCATGGAAGTCTTCCTCGGACCTTTTCTCGTCCGGGAATTTGTCCGCGTTCTCTGACCCCTTACGGGCAATCCTTTTCTATGTCTCAAGCCCCTGTAACATCCGATGTCCATGAGCCGTTTGATACTGATATTAACCTCTTTTCTCAAGTCGCCTTCAACCTTGTAACTCCGCTCGATAATCTCTCTGATCTTTGCGACTTCTTCGTCAGAAAGTGTGTTGGTGCGCTTGTTCGGGTCGATGCCGGCTTCGGAAAGAATCCTGTTGGAGTAATTCTTACCAATACCGTATATGTAGGTGAGCGCCACTTCTATTCTCTTTTCTCTCGGTATATCGACACCAGCAATTCTTGCCACGTTATGCCTCCTTAACCCTGTCTCTGTTTATGTTTCGGGTTCTCGCATATGACTCTCAGCACACCCTTTCTCTTCACGATTTTGCATTTGTCACATCTCTTCTTCACGGAAGGCTTTACCTTCATTTCTCCTCCTACTTGACCCTGTAAATGATCCTGCCCCTCGTCAAATCATAGGGCGAAAGTTCCACCACAACCTTGTCCCCTTTCAGTATCTTGATATAATGCATGCGCATCTTTCCCGATACGTGCGCCAGGACCTTATGTCCGTTGGGGAGTTCCACCCTGAACATGGCGTTGGGCAACGGTTCAATCACAGTTCCTTCAATTTCTATTCCTTCACCTTTTGGCATAATCTTCTACACGACGCTTAAGATTTCGGGACCCAAGTCCGTGATCGCAATAGTGTGCTCAAAGTGCGCTGACAGGCTCCCGTCTTTGGTTACCGCCGTCCATCTGTTCGGTTTTATGTATACCTCGCTGCCTCCCATATTCACCATGGGCTCTATGGCAAGCGTCATACCCGGCTTCAAGCGTGTGCCAGTTCCTTTTTCTCCGTAGTTGGGAAGCTGCGGCTCTTCGTGGAGCCCCCGGCCGATCCCGTGACCGACAAAATCTCTCACCACCGAAAAACCCGCCTCTTCAACACATGTTTGGACCGCATGTGAGATATCGTAGAGCCTGTTGCCATCTTTGGCCTCTTCGATGCCCCGATAGAGAGCGTTCTCCGTGACTTTGAGGAGCTTCTCGGCGGCCTTGGATATGGTCCCCACTCCGTACGTCATGGCGGCATCTCCGTAATAGCCGTCATAGAGGGTGCCGAAATCGAGACTCACGATGTCGCCGTCTCTTAAGACCCTTTCCGATGGCATGCCGTGCACAACCTCGTCGTTTATTGAGACGCACAAACAATAGGGAAAGTCATTGTATCCCTTGAAGGCCGGTCTCACGTTCCCTATCTTCCTTATCTTTTCTTCACACAGCGTTTCCAACTCTATGGTCCTAATCCCTTCCTTTACGAAATCCTTAAGATAGAGAAGTATCTCCATGGCCCATCTGGCAGCTATTCGCATCTTCTCTATTTCGGCTTTGCTCTTTAATATAACCATCCCGCAACTATTTGATACTTTACCTTCTCCCCTTCAGTCTCTGCCCTTTCTTTACAAGTCCGTCATAATGTCTCAAGATCAGGTGTGACTCTATCTGCTGGATCGTATCGAGGGCCACACCGACCACAATGAGAAGGGCGGTGCCTCCAAAATAGAAGGGCACGTGGAACTTCATCATGAGGATTGTCGGAAGGACGCAGACAAAAGAGATGTAGAAGGCCCCGACTAGCGTTATTCTGGTCAATATCTTATCGATGTATTCGGATGTTCTTTTCCCCGGCCTTATCCCCGGAATGTAACCGCCGTACTTCTTCATGTTGTCCGCCACGTTGTCGGGATTGAAAACGATTGCGGTGTAAAAATAGCAGAAGAAAATAATAAATCCTATGTAGAAAATCTCGAAGAGGAATGAGCCCTGACTGAACATCTGGGCGAATCTCTTGACCGGTTCGTTGGGAATAAAATTGGAAATCATGATCGGAAAGGTCATGATTGAAGATGCGAAGATCGGAGGTATGACACCGGCGGTGTTGATCTTGAGCGGCAGATGGGTTGTCTGCCCCCCGAGCATCTTGCGACCAACAATCCTTTTCGCGTACTGAACGGGTATCCTCCTCTGCGACGTTTCCATAAAGATGATGAACGCCACCACGCAGAGTATGAGCGCGACGATCACGAGGACCTTGAACCAGTTCATCTCGCCCGAGTTGACAAGGGTTGCAGTACTGGCAATGGCATTGGGCATACGCGCCACGATGCCGGAGAAGATGATGAGCGATATACCGTTACCGATGCCCTTTTCCGTAATCTGCTCGCCGAGCCACATGATGAATGCCGTACCGGCGGTGAGCGTTATCATGGTCATGAGCCTGAATGACCATCCTGGATGATAGACCACAGGCTCTCCGCCCCCTCCGGTCATTCGCTCGAGATACATCGCGATGCCGAAGCCCTGGATGATGCTGATGACGACCGTCCCGTACCGGGTATACTGGGTAATCTTCCTCCGGCCGGCTTCGCCCTCTTTAGAGAGCTTTTCAAGGGTCGGCACGACCACGGTAAGGAGCTGGAGGATGATCGATGCGCTGATGTACGGCATAATGCCCAGAGCAAATATGGAAAGCCTCTCCAGACCGCCTCCTGCGAACATATCGAAAAAGCCGAGGATGGTTCCTTTCATCCTCTCCATTATGCCCGCCAATACCTTGCCGTCTATACCAGGCGTGGGGATGTGCACCCCGAGCCGGTACACGGCAAGCAACGCAAAAGATACCATGATCCTTCGCTTGAGTTCAGGTATCTTTCCAATGTTCTGGAAAGTGCTCATGAAAGTAGGACCTCCACCTCGCCACCCTGAGCTTGTATCTTTTCGATGGCCTTTTGTGACGCCTTATGAACAGCAATCTTTAAGGGGAAATTGATCTCTCCGTCCGATAGCAGCTTGACACCGTCTTTCATCTTCTTTATGAAACCCGCGTGGAGGATATCCTCGATACCCACCTTGTCTTTGCCTTTGAAGACGCTCAAGTCACCGATGGTGATAAGGCTATATTCTTTCCTGAAAGGATTCTTGAACCCTCTCTTGGGGATCCTTCTGGTAAGCGGCATCTGGCCGCCTTCAAAACCTTTCGCCTTTGTGCCTCCGCTTGTGGAGCGCTGTCCTTTGTTGCCGTATCCTGCGGTGGTTCCGAGACCTGAGCCCGTGCCTCTTCCTACCCGCCTACGCGCCTTTACCGACCCTGGGTTTGCTTTCAAATCTGACAGTTTCATTTATCGAAGATCCTCCAAAACGGTGACAAGGTGCATAACCTTTTTCACCATACCCCGTATCTCAGGTGAATTCTTGACCGTTTTTTCCTCATAGAGCCTCTTGAAACCGAGGCTCTTTATGGTCGCAATTTGATCGTCGGTGCAGCTGATCGTGCTTCTTGTCCACTTTATCTTAAGGTGGCCCATGTTAACCCTCCGCGCCCTTGAGCTTGCCTCTTTGTTTGAGTGCCGTCTCGGGCGATTTCAGCAGTGCAAGGCCTTTTATGGTCGCCTTTACCACGTTGTGATAGTTTCTTGAGCCGTAACATTTGGTCAATATATTCGTAATGCCTGCAACTTCGACCACGGCTCGAACCGCCTTGCCCGCGATAACGCCGGTGCCTTCGCTTGCCGGCTTCATATAGACCTGGCTCGTTCCGTATTTCGCCGTTATTTCATGGGGGATCGTGCCTTTGGCCACGGGTACCTGGACAAGGTCTTTCTTGGCCCTCTCCACAGCCTTTCGTATGGCATCAGGCACTTCGTTGGCTTTTCCCAGGCCGTAACCCACGCGTCCGTTGCCGTCTCCGACCACGACAATCGCGCTGAAGCTGAATCTCCGTCCACCCTTCACCACTTTCGCTACACGGTTTATATATACCAACCGGTCCTGTAAATCGAGTTCGCCCGCGTCTATTCGCTTTCTCTCAACCAACACAACCTCCTGTTAAAATTTTAACCCTGCTTCCCGCGCGCCTTCCGCAAGGGCCTTGATCCGTCCGTGGTATTTGAAACCGTTCCTGTCAAAGACAACATGAGTAAGTCCCAGCTCAATCGCCTTTTTGCCGATTGCTTCTCCTACCTTCTTTGCAGCCTCTATGTTGCCGCCGGTTTTTAAGGCGGCCTTCACTTCTTTATGGAGCGTCGACAGTCCGGTAATTACCTTGTCCTCCGAATCGTCAACAAGCTGCGCATACATCTGCTGCAAGCTCCTGTAAACGCAGAGTCTCGGTTTATCCTTGGTCCCCCGGATCTTCTTGCTCATCCGTTTCTTTCTTCTTTCCCGGGCTTCAACTTTTTGTTTTCTTTGCATCCCCTACTCCTTATTTCCCGCTTTTGCCTGCTTTCTTCCTGAGCACTTCTCCCACGTACTTGACGCCTTTATTCTTATACGCATCAGGCTTCCTTAAACCACGTATCTTCGCGGCCGTCTGTCCGAGGAGCTCTTTGTCGATCCCCTGGATGGTGACGGCTGTCTGCTTGTCAACCTGCGCTGTGATCCCCTTGGGTAAAGGAAAAGTGATGGGGTGGGAATAGCCGAGGTAGAATACAAGATTACCGCTCTGCAACTCGGCGCGGTATCCAATGCCCACGATCTCAAGCTTCTTTTCGAATCCTTTGGCCACGCCGTCTACCATGTTCGCGATGAGCGTTCTCATGAGGCCATGGTATCCCCGTATCTTCTTCTCGTCGCTTAACCGCTTCACGGTAGCCACATTCCCCTCAACGCTCAAGGTGAGCCCTTCCAAAAAGCCTCTTTTCAATGAGCCTTTGGGTCCCGTAACCACGACCTCGCCGTCTGTCAGCTCCAGCTTGGTTCCCTGAGGCAGCACAATGGGTTTTTTTCCTATTCTCGACATTACTTCACCTCACCAGACCATGAGGAGGGGTTCCCCTCCAATCTTGCTCTTGCTTGCGTTTCTGTCCGTCATAAGACCTTTCGATGTTGAAAGGATCACGGTGCCAATCCGGCTTCTTAGTTTCGACAAGCCGTCCGCCTTAACATACATGCGCCGGCCCGGCTTACTCACTCTTTTAAGGCCGGTAATAACACTCTTGCTGTTTTCATCATAACTCATATAGACCTTGAGAAATTTCTTCCGTGCTTCATCGATGAAGGTCTTGTAATTTTTTATGTATCCTTCATCTTTCAGTATCTTCGATATGGCCAATTTCATATTTGAATAAGGTATGTCCACGAACTCATGGCGCGCCATGATTCCGTTCCTTATTCTTGTCAGCATATCCGCAATCGGGTCGACTACGTTCATAGTGCCACCTCACCAGCTCGATTTTATTACGCCGGGGACTGATCCCCTCAGAGAATATAACCTGAAGCACACCCTGCACATCTGAAACTTGCGAATATAGCCTCTCGGTCTGCCGCAGATGTGGCACCTGTTCTTTGCTCGTACTCCGTACTTGGGCGTCCTCTTGGTCTTCTCGATCATTGCTTTTCTCGCCATCATTCCTCCATCAGGTTCTGAAGGGCATTCCCATGAGCTTGAGAAGCTCGTATCCCTCTTCATCCGTTTTTGCCGTGGTTGTAACGGTAATATTCATACCCCGTATCTTATCGATCTTGTCGTATTCGATTTCAGGGAAGATAATCTGCTCACGAAGTCCCAGTGTGTAATTGCCCCTGCCATCAAAGGATTTGGGGGAGACACCCTTGAAGTCTCTCACCCGGGGAAGGACGATATGAACGAGCTTATGCAGGAACTCGTACATCCTTTCTCTTCGTAGTGTCACCATGCAGCCAATGGACTGGCCTTCTCTCAACTTGAAAGAGGCGATCGATTTTTTCGACTTTGTAATGACCGGCTTCTGGCCTGTTATGGCTTTCATATCACCCGATGCGCTGTCAAGTACCTTTACATTCTGCAGTGCCTCGCCGAGACCGATATTGACAGTGATCTTCTCGATCTTAGGTACCTCCATGACGTTCTTGTACTGGAACCTTCTCATGAGGGCAGATCTTACTTCTTTTTCGTAAAATTCCATGAACTCTGTCTTCAAACTATGGCCTCCTACTTATCAATAACCTCTTGGCACTTTCTGCAGAAGCGGACCTTTTGTCCGTCTTCGAGGGTCTTCTTCCCGACTCTCACGGGCTTTGAACACTTCTCGCAAAAGATCATCACGTTGGAAATGTGGATGGGGTTCTCTTTTTCCATGATGCCGCCTTTGGCCTTCTGCGTCGGTTTCACATGTTTTTTCACCATGTTGACTTTCTCGACGATCAACCGGTCTTTCTTCGTGAGTACCCGTAAAACCTTGCCGGTTTTGCCTTTGTCCTTACCGGTCGTCACCATAACAAGGTCATTTTTCTTCACATGATATTGTTTTTCTTCCATGCCTACCTCACGTTCTCCCTTACACAACCTCAGGGGCCAATGATACAATCTTCATAAACTTCTTTGCTCGAAGCTCTCTTGCCACGGGCCCGAAGATGCGTGTGCCCACAGGCTCATTATACTGGTTTATGATCACCGCCGAATTATCATCGAACTTCACATAGGAGCCGTCGGTACGTCGTATCTCCTTTGTCGTTCTCACGATCACCGCCTTGACAACTTCACCCTTTTTTACCTTGGCGTTGGGAATCACCTCTTTCACCGAGCAGACGATAATATCTCCCACGGTCCCGTATCTCTTCTTGGAGCCGCCGAGGATCTTTATGCAGCCGAGCTTTTTTGCGCCCGAGTTGTCGGCCACTTCGAGTTTAGTTCGCTCCTGTATCATTTCCCACCTCTTTCTCGCCCGCCGACAGCTCTTCTTTCTTAATGATCTCTTTCACGAGCCATCTCTTGTCCTTGCTCAACGGTCTTGCCTCGGCTATCAAGACTTCGTCGCCTATCTTGCAGGCATTGGTTTCGTCATGGGCCTTGTATCTCATTTTTCTCTTCGTGTATTTATGATACTTGGGATGTTTCAGGAATTTTTCCACTTCCACAACGATGGTCTTGTCCATCTTATCCTTGACGACAATCCCTACCATCTTTCTTTTGCTTGTCTCTCGTTTCAATTCCATGCGAACCTCTTTAGGCGTTTAATTCCTTGCGGCGTAAAACCGTTTCAATCCTGGCTACATCCTTTTTCAAAAGCTTCATCCGCGCGGTGTTTTCAAGCTGCCCAGTGGAGTGCTGAAACCGCAGATTGAAAAGCTCTTCTTTTATGTCCTTCTTCCTTTTGAGAAGCTCTTCCCGTGTCAGTTCCTGAAACTCTTTCCCTCTCATAACTCCTCACTTCTCGCGACAAATTTCGTTCCGATGGGAAGTTTAAAAGATGCTATCCTCAAGGCTTCCCGCGCCTTGTCTTCGGGCACGCCGGTAATCTCGTATAGGATCTTGCCGGGAATCACGACCGCCACCCATCCTTCATTAGGGCCTTTTCCCTTGCCCATCCTTGTTTCAAGAGGCTTCTTGGTAATGGGTTTGTCCGGGAATATCCTGATCCACACCTTACCCGTTCTTTTTACGTAGCGGGTAAGGGCAATCCTTGCCGCTTCGATCTGACGCGCGGTGACCCAGCCGGCCTCTGTGGCCTGGAGACCAAAGTCCCCGAAGGTCACCACATTGCCCCTGTGGGCAACGCCTTTCATTCTACCCTTCTGTTGTTTTCTATATTTTACCCGTTTCGGCGTGAGCATTACCTTGCCTCCTGGAAAACTTCACCCTTAAAGACCCAAACCTTGACGCCGATGACGCCGTATTTTGTGGATGCCACGGCGTAGCCGTAATCTATGTCCGCCCTGATGGTCTGAAGCGGTACCCTGCCTTCCCTGTACCATTCGGTCCTTGCCATTTCAGCCCCGGCCAGCCTCCCCGCGCACATGGCCTTGATGCCTTTGGCGCCGAACTTCAAGGCCTGTAAAACGTTCTTCTTCATGGCCCTTCTGAAGGAGACCCTGCGCTCTATCTGCAGGGCGATGTTCTCCGCTACAAGCTGTGCATCTACCTCGGGTCTTTTCACTTCCGTGATGTTGAGGATTACTTCCTTGTCGGTTATGTGCTGGAGTTCTTTCTTCAGACTCTCGACTTCGGCGCCTTTTCTCCCGATAACGAGTCCCGGCCTCGACGTGTAGATATTTATCTTCGCTCTTTTATCTTTGTTAGCGGCACGCTCTATTTCGATCTTGGAGATGCCTGCCTGGTAGAGCTTCTTCTTGAGGTATGCCTTTATCGTGATGTCTTCGTGGAGGAATTTGGCGTAGTTCTTTGCCGCGAACCACTTGGAATCCCACGTCTTGATCGTTCCAAGTCTGAAACCGTATGGATTTGTCTTTTGACCCATTGAACCTCCAGTTTATAATTCGTCTAATATGAGCGTAATATGGCTTATACGTTTCCGGATACGGGTTGCCCTTCCCATGGCCCTGGGCAGAAACCTCTTGAGCATGGGTCCGCCATCCACGAGAACATTTTTTACGTAGAGATTGTCGATATCCACGTATTTCTTCTGTCTCGCATTGGCGATGGCGCTATCGAGAAGCTTCTTCAGGATGAATGACGCCTTCTGGGGCATATATGTGAGGAGCCCCGCGGCCTCGTTCACATTCTT
The DNA here is from genome assembly GCA_035541755.1 of Syntrophorhabdaceae bacterium. Classification (NCBI taxonomy): domain Bacteria; kingdom Pseudomonadati; phylum Thermodesulfobacteriota; class Syntrophorhabdia; order Syntrophorhabdales; family Syntrophorhabdaceae; species Syntrophorhabdaceae bacterium. Next base: position 2,567 of record DATKMQ010000141.1, on the reverse strand, counting down.
CTTTTTGATAAGATCGCTGACAATTCTTACCTTGCGAGGCGATATCCGGATCATGCGTGTTTTTGCCGTGATTTCCATAGTATCTATTCCTTCTTCTTCGCTACCTTAGCCTTCCTGTCTCCGGAATGGCTATGGAATGTCCTTGTGGGAGAGAATTCGCCCAGTTTATGACCGACCATCTCTTCAGTAACAAATACGGGTATGAACTTCTTTCCGTTGTGTACCGCGAAGGTAAGTCCTATGAAGTCGGGGACGATGGTAGACCTTCTCGACCACGTCTTGATTACCTTTGCACCCTTGGATGCTTTGGCTTCGTCAACCTTCTTCGCCAGTTGCTCTTCTAAATACGGCCCTTTACTGAGAGACCTTGCCACTTCGAACCTCCTACCCTCTGAGTTTTATGATGAACTTGTTCGTCCTCTTGTTCTTCCTCGTCTTGAGGCCCTTGGACAGCTGTCCCCAGGGTGAACAGGGGTGGCGGCCACCTTTTGACCTTCCTTCGCCGCCGCCGAGTGGATGGTCAACGGGGTTCATCGCCGTACCGCGAACCGTAGGCCTGACACCCTTCCATCTCGGCTTGCCTGCCTTTCCGATGGTGATATTCTCGTGGTCAATGTTGCCCACCTGGCCTATGGTTGCCGTGCAGGTCAGATTCACCAGTCTCACGCCGCCGGAGGGCAATCTCACGTGACCGTATCCTCCTTCCTTGGCCACGAGCTGCGCATAGCTGCCGGCGCTTCTCGCGAGCTGTCCGCCCTTGCCCGGCTTCATCTCAACATTGTGTACAAAAGTACCGAGAGGGATGAACTTAAGAGGAAGCGCGTTGCCTTCCTTTATCTCCGTATCGGGCTTGAGACTCGAAACAATCATCTCACCCACTTTCAAGCCGAGGGGCGCAATGATGTATCTTTTCTCGCCATCCACATAGTGGATCAGTGCGATATTTGCCGATCTGTTGGGATCGTACTCGATACCGCTTACCTTACCGGGAATCTCTAATTTGTCTCTTCTGAAATCGACGTCCCGATATCTTCTCTTGTGTCCGCCGCCGATGTGTCTTGTCGTAATCTTCCCGCTATGATTTCTGCCACCCGTCTTCTTCTTGGGGGTGAGCAGTGATTTCTCGGGTTTGTTCTTGGTTATTTCATCGAAGGTAAGGCCGCTCATGAAGCGTCTTCCGGCGGATGTGGGTTTATATTCCTTTACGCTCATTATGCACCCTCAAAAATTGTTATTTTATCCTTGGGACTCAGCTTGACAATGGCCTTTTTCCAGTCAGCCTTCTTTCCCGCAAATCTTCCCAGTCTCTTCTTTTTCCCTTCCATATTTGAAACCCTGACCGAGACCACCTTCACCTTGAAAAGTTTTTCCACGGCCTTCTGGATTTCTATCTTATTGGCGTCTCGCTGTACCTCGAAGACATATTGGTTGCCCGCATCTTTGAGGAGCGTGCTTTTTTCCGTAATAATGGGACGAAGAACAATATCGTATTCGTTCATGGGGCCAATACCTCTTCTATTTTCCGTAGTGCATCGAGCGTCATAACCAGCTCGTCATATTTCACGATGTCGTATACGTTGAGCCCTTCAACTCTCAGGACCTTGAGGTGCGGTATATTCCGTGCAGATTTTTCGATTGTCTCGTCTTTGCCACCGATCACGAAAAGCGGTTTGGTAACCTTAAGCGCGGATGCGATGCCACTAAAGGTCTTGGTGCTTATATCGGACAATTCAAGTTTATCGAGGACTTTCATGTTGGAGGCCGCGTAACGTGTGGTGAGCGCCGATTTCAGAGCGCTCCTGCGCACCTTCTTGGGAAGGGTGTAACTGTAATCTCTCGGCTGCGGCCCGAATACTATACCTCCGCCGACCATAAGGGGAGACCGGGAACTGCCGCGTCTTGCCTGGCCCGTACCTTTCTGACGGTAAGGTTTCCGCCCGCCTCCGGAGACGTCCTTCCTTGTCTTGGTTGCGACGGTTCCGCTTCTTCTGTTGGCGAGCTGCATTTTCACTACATCGTGAATGAGATGCGCCTTCACTTCGCAGTTGAAAATCTCATCCTTGATCTCAACTTCGCCGACCTTTGCACCCTTCATATCGAGCAATTCAGTAACTGCCATGGAAAACTCCTATGATTTTATCTCCACATCGACCCCTGCCGCGAGCTCCAGCTTCATGAGCGCATCAACGGTCTGCTGCGTGGGATCAACGATGTCCATCAGCCTCTTATGGGTCCTGACCTCAAACTGCTCTCTCGATTTCTTGTCGATGTGCGGGGACCGCAGGACGCAGTATTTCTGGATCCTCGTGGGCAAGGGCACCGGTCCTATGACCTGCGCGCCTGTCTTCTTCGCCGCATCGACTATTTCTTTCACCGATTGATCAAGCAATCTATGATCAAAGGCCTTCAGGCATATCCTGATTCTCTGCCTCATCTTCTTCCCCTTTACTCTATGATCTCGGTAACAACACCGGCGCCCACCGTCTTGCCGCCCTCACGGATGGCAAAGCGGAGTTCCTTCTCCAGGGCGATGGGGGTCACCAGTTCCACGTTCAGGGTCACGTTGT
>DATKMQ010000140.1 GCA_035541755.1 Syntrophorhabdaceae bacterium | reverse complement strand
CCGGCCAGGTATTCGGTAGTTACTTGAATTACAACTACGGGGGCTCCTCGACCTGGAACTTCCCTACCATTACGAACCTGAACGTCAACGACCCCACATACAACAGGACTCCTTCTTCCGTACCCATCCCTCCGGCGGTATTCTTATTCAGCATCGGGCTCTTAAGTCTTGTAGGGTTGAGAAAGAAGTTCAAAGATTAAAAAGCGTTGCGCACCTTGAGAAGGGTTGTGCTCCTGTGACGCCGCTCGTTTTCTTGCCTCTTTCCGTCTTCGCGTAAGCCCAGAGACCTCTATTAAGCTCACGGTCCGGTATTTTAGCATGGAATGCCCTCCCTACATTGTGATAGAAAAGATTGGTGTAAGTACCAAAAAGGGGCAAAAACATGGAAAATGCGGTTCAAAGATCGGTCTTCAATATAGCCGGGATGGGCTGCCCGTCGGAGGAAAGACTTATACGCATGAAATTGGACGGCATGGAAGGTGTTCAGTCCCTGCAGTTTGATATACCGGCCCGCAGGCTTGAGGCATACCATACTGGCGACTATCAAAGTCTCCTTTCGGCCCTTGAAAGCCTTAACCTTGATACAGAGTTTGTTTCGACACAAAAAGCAGAGTCAATTCATGTGCTCGAAGAGCATAGCGATGAGCGTCGTACACTCTGGCAGGTTCTCGCCATCAATCTCTTTTTTTTTCGCTCTCGAGATCCTTACAGGCTTTATCGCCGGTTCCATGGGGCTCGTTGCAGACAGTCTCGATATGCTCGCCGATTCCCTGGTCTACGGGCTTTCGCTCTTTGCGGTCGGAGGCGTCGTCTCGCGAAAGAAGAGGATCGCAGGCATAGCCGGCTATTTTCAACTAGCCCTTGCTATCTTCGGTTTTGCCGAAGTCTTGAGACGCTTCGTCGTTCGTGAAGCAACGCCCGACTTCTCCCTGATGATTGTGATCTCTCTTCTTGCCCTTGCGGGAAACGGGCTATGTCTTACCCTGCTGCAGAAATCCAAGAGCAGGGGCGCCCATATGCAGGCAAGCGTAATTTTCACCTCTACAGATGTTATTCTCAACCTCGGGGTTATGGTTGCGGGAATTTTCGTCTACCTCACCGGATCAAAAATACCTGATCTCATTGTGGGTATGATTGTCTTCGTGCTCGTGGCAAGGGGCGCCTATAGAATTATGCAGCTCTCCAGATAATACCTCATTTGCCTTAAGCGAGAAATGCTGGCACCACCCAGGCCCCACATTCACTCAACAAACCACAGGTGAGGCCCCCCAATTTCCGGTGCCTGGTATCCCCCAAATGTTCTTGAGTGCTGCTATAATTATATGAGATAGCGGTTGTGCGTTAAGAGGGGGGGAAGGAGGTTATGTAAGATGCTTATGCCAACCAAGATCCTCGTACCAACGGATTTCTCGGAACCATCGGACAAGGCATTAGCGCAGGCCCTCGACATTGCCAAGCAATATCACGCGAAGGTCTTTCTCCTCCACGTTGTTCACCAGGAGATTCACTACGCATATGCCGATTATTTTGCTTCCATAGAATTGGGGCAGGAGATCAAGGCTACTCACTTAGCTGACGCAAAAGACAAACTGCAGGAGCAGCTCGGCAAATTTCCGCAGGCAAGAGAGGTGGATACAGAAACCAATATCCGTGAAGGCGTCCCGTACGAAGAAATACTCAAAGAGGGAAAAGAAAAGGGGATCGACCTGATTGTGATCGCCTCGCTCGGGAGGTCAGGCATCGCAAAATACCTGATCGGCGGCGTGGCCCGTAACGTGCTCAAGGGTTCCAGATGTCCGGTTCTGTTGACAAAATAGAGGCGGTGTACGAGTAAAGCCACACTGGACGAATCAAATCGCAGCGGGCTATAATCCCAGCACGTCCTTCATCGAATATACACCCCGTGGCTGGGCTACGAGCCACTTGGCCGCGCGCAGCGCCCCTCTTGCAAAATTGTCCCGTGAAAAGGCTCGATGGGTAAATTCGAGGCGTTCGCCCATGCCCGCGAAATAGACCGTATGATCGCCCACCACATCGCCGCCGCGCAGCGCCATGATGCCGACCTCCTCCGGGCTTCGCTCGCCTGTCATGCCACTTCGTCCGTAGACTTCGTTCCACTTCCGTAGCGGATTTCCCGCCTCAATGGAATCCTTGAGTCGTAGTGCCGATCCGCTGGGTGCGTCCTTTTTCCACCGATGGTGCATCTCGAATATCTCTACGTCGTAACCGTCTTTTAACAGGCCGGAGACCCGGCCACAGATATCGAAGAGCACATTCATGCCGATGCTCATGTTGGGGGAGATGACAATTCTCGCATCTTTGGCGGCCCTTATCTCGGCAAGCGCCTCTTCGCTAAAACCTGTGCTGCCGATAATATGCGCCTTTCCGTGTTTCTTTGCGACCCTGAAATGTTCAAACGACGCTTTGGCCTCGGTGAAATCAATAACCACGTCGCCCTTGTCTATAATCTTTTCAAGGTCATCCAGGATAGGAAGTGACCCGCCGGCCAGCCCTGCCGTGATATCTACGGTCCTGCCAATGGCGGGATGGTTCTTTGCCTCCACCAGACCCGCGATCACGAAGTCCTCGTTCTCCAGTGCGCACTTGATAACACTAGCCCCCATCTTGCCAGAGGCGCCGGTTATAATCAACTTTGGCATGGTCTCACCTCGACGGCCTTACTTTTTTTTCAGCAGTTTGTACTCGTTCAGCAATTCTTTGAGAAATTTGCTGTTCGCACCCGATAAAGGGCACAGCGGGAGACGGAATTCCTTTTTTATCATGCCCATGTACGCCATCGCCTCTTTTATGGGTATGGGATTGGTTTCGATGAACATGGCCTGGAAAAGAGGCATAAGGCGTGTATGGATATCCATGGCCTTCGTGATATTCTTTTCGATCAGGAAGGCTCTGTACAGAGCCTGCATATCTTTGGGCATGATATTGGAAAGGACCGATATGACGCCCGTAGCGCCGACGCTCATCATGGGGAGAAAGATGTTGTCGTCCCCGGAAAGTATGGTGAATCTTCCCTTGGTAAGCCTGTATATGTCGGAAACCTGTGCGAGCGAGCCCGCCGCCTCCTTGATGCCAACAATTCCGGGTATCTTAGAAAGCCTGAAGATTGTTTCCGGCGTCATGTTAATGCCCGTGCGACCGGGTATGTTATAGAGAATCTGGGGAATGTCGACTGCCTCGGCGATGGCCCTGAAGTGCTGATAGAGCCCCTCCTGCGTGGGCTTATTATAGTAGGGCGTGGTGAGGAGGCAAAAGTTGGCGCCGAGCTTTTTCGCTCCCTTTGTGAGTTCGATCGCTTCCTGAGTGCTGTTCGACCCTGTGCCCGCAACAACCGGCACTCTGCCTTTTACGTACTTTATCGTCAGATCCACAACCCTTTCGTGCTCCTCGTAGGAAAGGGTCGGGGCTTCGCCGGTGCTGCCGCACGGTACAAGCCCGTCCACTCCTCCTTTGAGCTGAAATTCTATGAGGTTCTTGAGTGCCTTCTCGTCAAGGCTCCCATTCCTGAAAGGTGTAACCAGCGCCGTAAGAATACCTCTCAAATACATGTCGTATCTCCTTTTCATAACAACGCCTCCTCGTGAAGGTTTCCCACATAGATCATTTTTGCATCACCTTCGAGGTACACATCGTTATCCATATATATCTTAAGCACCTCTCCGCCACGTGTGTGGATATTCACGGGGTTCTTGACCAGTCCCTTTTCCATGAGAATAACAGCGGATGCGACCGCGCCGGTGCCACAGGCGAGCGTCTCGCCCTCGACACCCCTCTCGTAGGTCCGCACCTTCACGTTCTTCTTGTCTTTCACTTCAACGAAATTCACATTGGTCCCTTTTTCGCCGAAGATCTTGTGATAGCGAATCATCCTTCCCAGTTCTTCCACGGGAACATGGTCGATATCCGACACGAGCAGGGCCGCATGAGGGACCCCGGTATTTACGCTGCTCACGAAAAGTTCTTTGTCTTCGAGACAAACGGGATAGTCGAGCTTCAGTTCCGTAGGCTTTGTCAACTGTAGTTTGATTTTCGCGCCGTGCACCTCCGCTCTGATGACGCCGGCGATCGTTTCAAAGGCCATTTTTTCTTTTGCGATGCCGTTCGTGTATGCGAAGCGCGCGGCGCACCTGCCGCCATTTCCGCACATCTCAGCTTCAGAACCGTCGGCATTGAAAAACCTCCAGGAGAAATCCTGTTCCCTGGAATTCTCGATGAGGATAACGCCATCAGCACCAACCGAATGATGTACCCTGCACACCTTTTTTGCGAATTCGCTCAGATCCTGAAATCGCTTATTCACCCTGCCAGTACGGTTATCGATAACAATGAAGTCATTGCCACTGGCACTCATTTTTGAAAATTCGAGCTCTATCACGTTCGTCATTCCTCCAGAAATTCCGGGACAGATTCCCCTTTGACGAGGTCTTTGAAGGTTTCTCTCTTACGCACCACAAAGAACTCTTCGTCTCTTACTAACACCTCTGCCGCCCTCCTGCGCGCGTTATAGTTTGATGACATGGAATAACCATAGGCGCCGGCGCCAAAAATCGCAAGGAGATCGTCCGCTTTCAGCTCCGCCATCTCCCTATCCTTCGCAAAAAAATCACCGGATTCGCAGATCGGGCCCACAAGGTCCACCTGTATAACGCCACCTTTATCCTGCTTCACCGGTTTGATCTCGTGATACGCATTATAGAGTGACGGTCTCACGAGATCATTCATGGCCCCGTCCACAATATAGAAAGTCTTTTCCGGCGACTGCTTCACATAGAGAACTTTGGTCACGAATATTGCGCTGTTCCCTACAACTACTCGGCCCGGCTCCAAAACGAGCGTGAGCCCCGTGCCCTTGATTTCACGCGCGACGACTTTCGCATATTCTTCGGGGTGCGGCGGTAGCTCGTCCTTATAAGTAATCCCGAGGCCGCCCCCGATATCGAGCATGGAAATCGCTATATCCATGTTCTCGAGTTCTTTGGCCATGGATTTCAACGACATTACCGCCTCCATAAACGGATTAAGCTCCACTATCTGGGAACCGATATGCGATGATATGCCAACAGGAGAGAGGTATTTTTCCCGCGAGATCTCTCCGTAGAGCCTTCGGGCCTCGGCCCACAGCACGCCGAATTTATTCTTTTTGAGGCCTGTCGTGATGTACGGATGGGTCTTCGGGTCTATCTCCGGGTTAACCCTGACCGAGACGGGCACAGTCTTTTTCATACGCCGGGCGAGTTTCTTCAAGAGGTCCAGTTCACCCTCGGACTCGATATTGATCATACGAATATCTGCCCTGATGGCATCTTTTAGTTCCTCTTCGGTTTTGCCCACACCGGAGAAAACGATCCTGTTGTGGGGAATGCCTGCCTTAAGCGCCTTATACAGCTCTCCACCGGACACGATATCTACACCGCCGCCGAGACGGGCCACGGTTCTCAGGAGCGCGCCGTTCGCGTTGGCCTTGCATGAATAACAGACAAGATGGGGCACGTCCTCAAAGGCCCTGTCGAAAACCGTGAAATGCCTTTCAAAGGTCTTGTGGCTGTATATGTACAGAGGTGTCCCCACAGCCCGCGCGATCTGGCGAACGGGGACGCCTTCGCAGTACAGTTCTTCGTTCCGATACTCGAAATAGTTCATAGGTCTACTCTTTCAAAATAACGATAGACTCCCGTGAGGGAGCACTTTCATTGCCGGCCATATCCACTGCAGTGACATAATAGGAAACGTAGCGTTCGTTAGGGCTCTTTGCGTCAAGATAGGAATTCTCCTTTATAGGGTCTCTATTCAGTTTCGATTTGCTTCCCCCTGCGCCTAGTCTGTATACGTTGTACCCTGCCAGGTCTTTTTCCGAATTCTCCTTCCAGGTGATAGAAACCGCATTGCCCGTCTTCACGGCGCTCACCATGGTTGGTGCGGCAGGGGCAGTTCTGTCCACCGGCGTTGCCTCGACCTTCACACCCTCCCCTTCCCGTAGTAAGCCGTCTGCCTCTTTCAGCTTCCTTACCTCATAGGTGTACTTCTTTCCGTTTGTCAACCCTGAGTCCGCATAAAGTCCCGATGCAAGGGGGGCCGAATTCAGGGGAAAAAGTGGATAAGCATTCCCCTCATATCGATAAACATTATAGAGATACCCTTCTTCCTCAGGCCAGGAAAGCCCGATCCTTGCGTCACTCGCCGTGGCGGTGACATCCTTCGGGGCTTCCGGCGGCTTTACCCACCTGATGGTAAATGTATTTGAGGAATCCCCACGGGTACCCCGTTTGGTATAGGGATAGACCCTGTAGGCATATTCGAAACCGTTCATCAGGTCATCGTCATAAAAATAGAGACGTCCGCGGGCAATGGTATATCCCTTGTCCTGCTCCAGAGCGATGTCCCTAAAAGGTTCGAATGCCCCCATACAGCTCCCGCACGCCTTAAAGACCTTGAAACCGCCAAGTTCCTTTGGCTGGGTGTCCCCTTTGGCACTCTCAGGCATGGTGAAAGAGAGAAAGAGCACCCCGTCTTTCACCTCCCCGGTCAAATCGTTGATCTTCCCCGCTGCGGGGAGCACTTGAGGCCTCGGGTCCGATTTCTTCCCGCAAGCGCACACCAAAAGTGCCAGAATAACGCTACATATTAAGATAGGATTTCTCTTCATTGATCTGCCTTGCCGCCTCTTTGAAGGAAGCGGCCCCTTTGGTCCTTCTTTTATTTAACGCATTAGCCACGTCCATGTATGAAAAGACATCCGTATCAAAAGCCGCCGAATGTTTTTTCAACTCCTTTATAGACAATTGCGCTAACGTTTTTCCTTTTGTCTCGCACACACTCACAATCTTCCCCACAATAGCGTGCGCCTGGCGAAAGGGCACGCCTTTGGTGGTCAAGTATTCGGCCATCTCCACAGCCGGCATGAAGCCTGCCTCTGCGGCTCTTCTCATGTTCTCTTTCATGAGCGTCATACCGTCAATACAGAGTGTCATGATCGACACGGCATCTTTGATGGTACGCACTGCGTGGAACAACGGTTCCTTGTCCTCCTGGAGATCCCTGTTATAGGTCATAGGGAGCCCTTTGAGGAGCGAGAACAGACTCATGAGGTCGCCGATCACACGCGACGTTTTGCCCCGAATCAATTCGAGGGCGTCGGGGTTCTTCTTATGTGGCATGAGGCTCGAGCCTGTGCAGAGTTCATCAGGCAGCGCCACAAAGGAGAACTCTTCCGTGGCAAAGAGAATCAGGTCTTCGGAGAGCCTGCTCAAATGGAGCATGACCATGGCGGCCGTATAGAGGGCGTCGAGCACAAAGTCCCTGTCGGCCACTGTATCCATGCTGTTCTCTGAAACCCCTGCAAAGCCAAGTTTCTTCCTGACGAAATCCCGATCGAGCGGTATGGTGGAACCGGCTAGCGCACCGCTTCCCAAGGGGAGCACATCAATGCGCGCGGCTGCCTCGTTAAGGCGCGCCCTGTCTCGCTTAAACATGTAATAGTAGGCCATGATATAATGGGTAAAGGGGACCGCCTGGGCCTTCTGCATATGCGTATAACCCGGCATGATGACACCCTTCTCCTTCTCCGCTTTCCTCACGAGACTGATAAGCAGCTTGAGAAGTACTTTATCGATGTTCGCGAGCTCTTCTTTAAGATAGAGCCTCATATCCAGAGAAACCTGATCGTTCCTGCTCCTGCCCGTGTGGAGCTTTTTGGCGGCGTCGCCTATTTTCTCTATCAGCCTCGCCTCTATGTGCATATGGATGTCTTCACGGGCCTGATCGAAATGAAATACCCCCGTCTCGATCTCTTTTCGTATTTCGTTTAAACCCTTCACGATACTATTCTTCTCCCGCCCTGTCAGCATGCCGATCTTTTCGAGCATCTCGGCATGGACTTTACTCCCCTCTATATCTTGCCGGTAGAGCGCCCTGTCCACATCGATCGATGCACTGAAGGCCTCGAACAGCGGATTGGTCTTGCCTTTAAATCTCCCGCCCCAGGGCTTCATGTCCTCTCTCCAAATATCGCTGTGCCTACACGCACCATGGTTGCTCCCTCCTCCACGGCCACTTCGAAATCCGAAGACATGCCCATGGAAAGCTCATTCATAGCAAGCGCAAATTCCCTGTTCATCTTTTCGAGCATCTTCCGTAAAGTCGCGAAGAGGCCCCTCACCGTTTCCGGATCGTCTGAGTAAGGCGCCATGGTCATGAGCCCCACAGGCTTGACGTGCTTCAGGGAAAAAACCTTTTCCAGCATAGCTCTCAACCCGTCCTCATCCGTACCATGTTTGGTCGCCTCCTGTGCCAGATTCAGCTCAAAGAGAACCTTCATGGGTTTGCCGTATCTTTCGAGCGCGGCGAGCAATTCCCATCGGTCCACGGAGTGAACATAATCGAAAAATTGGGGTATGTACTTCGCCTTGTTCGTCTGCACGTGTCCTATCATATGCCACCGTATTCCCTCGCGGCCTATGCGAGAGATCTTTTCTTTTGCCTCCTGCACATAATTCTCGCCGAAATCTACGAGCCCGCATCGTATGGCCTGTTCGATGCCTTCGATTCCAACGGTCTTGGTTACGGCAACCAATCTAACCTGGCCAGCGTTTCTGCCCGCCTTTGTACAGGCCCTGTCAATCCGCTCTCGGACGGCCCTGATGGAATCCGCCATAGGCTTCACGACAGGACGCCTAACGAGAGAAGGACTTCCGCCACCTCACAAATGGGAAGGCCGACGACGTTGCTGTAGGAACCCTTTATCTCCTTCACCATATATCCCGCTCTACCCTGCACCGCATACGAGCCCGCTTTATCAAGGGGCTCGGAGGTTCCGATGTATCGCATGATTTCATGGTCGAGCATGTCTCTCATGAATACCCTTGTTTCCACCACATCCCGGTAAGCAACGCTACGCGACATGTTGAGCACGCAAAAACCGGTTATCACCCGGTGCCATCTCCCGCTTAACGTTTTGAGCATAGCAAGGGCGTCCTTTTCGTTGCGCGGCTTGCCCAGTATCTTGTTCTTGTATACCACAACCGTGTCTGCCCCGATGACCCACTTGTCCGGAAAATGACTTCCCACCTTGTGCGCCTTATCATAGGATATTCTGAGCACATAATCCTTGGGCGTCTCTTCGACTCTTCTCGTCTCGTCGATATCGGGCGGGACAATCGAGAAGGGCACCCCGAGGGTTCGGAGAATATCGACCCTTCTCACCGATTCGCTTGCCAGTATTATTGCATCTCCATCCCGTACCTGAAACACGAGTAACCTCTTTATCACTATTGTATCATAGACACTCACGGGCTCGCCCGGTTATTTCAACCATAGGCGGCGCGTTCATACTACGCATCCATCCGCATCTTTAAGGAGGCGGTCCTCTGCCGACCTGGCGTCGCCCCGGGGGATGTGTGAACAAGGCGAACAATCGCTGAGGGGGATTCCCGCCTCTGGCGGGCGTTGCCGGTAGAGGGGGCGCGTGCCAAAGCCCCTGGATATAGAAAAATATACGAAATCCTCTATAATTTCAAGTCAAATATGTTAATCTGTGGCCGGACAAGGCGGCGAAAATGCGAGTCATGCCGCCGGTGCGTAAGGCCAGTCCGTAAAGCCACATGTCGGGAGGTGAGCCGCATGAAGGAGATCATTGAGATCGTAACCACCGCGGACGAGAGGGGGGTCATTCAAAGAATCGGTGAGGAACTCGTGGAAAAAAAGCTTGTTGCCTGCGCCCAGATCGTGGGACCCATCAGGAGCATCTACCGGTGGAAGGGAAAGGTGGAACAAACAGACGAATGGCTCCTGTTGATGAAGAGTAAATCATCGCTCTATCCGGTAATAGAAGACGAGATAAAGCGCCTTCATCCCTACGAAGTACCTGAAATCATAGCGATCGGCTTAAGCCGCGGGCTACCCGAATATATGAACTGGGTGGCCGAAGAAACCATATAGATAACCGCTTAAGGGCGGACCTTGCGTATTCATGTCGAGTGGATGCCTCCCCCCCACTCCGTTACCTGAACGGACGCCCACCGAGCTTGCAAAACCCCGATTCTGGTGTATACTTGCATAAGGGTCACAGAATACACCAAGGGGGTGTTGTTATGGATAAGATCTTACGGATCAATATGGGTGGGAAGGGGGGGCCTTTAACTACCGTTGAACCGATCGGCCGGTACCAGGGGTTAGGCGGCAGGGCGCTCACCTCCGCTATTATATCAAATGAGGTGCCCCCTACCTGTCATCCCTTGAGTGAACTCAACAAAATCGTCATAGCCCCCGGTCTTTTGAGCGGAAGCCTGGCCGCCATGTCAGGAAGGATCTCCGTGGGATGCAAGAGCCCTCTCACGGGAGGGATCAAGGAATCGAACTCAGGCGGCCAGCCGTCTCAGGTACTTGCCCGTCTCGGATATGCCGCCATCGTACTCGAAGGAAAGCCTGAAGATAACGATCTCTATACCATATTCATCGACAGGAATGGCGTAAAGATCACCCGTGATTTAAGCCTCAAAATGCTCGGCAACTATGATACGGTTCAGAGGATGAAGGACAAATTCGGGGATAAGATCGCCTGTATTTCCATCGGGCCCGCAGGTGAGATGCGCCTCGCTGCCGCCTCCATCGCTTTCACCGATATGGAGTTAAGGCCGGCAAGACATGCGGGCAGAGGTGGGCCGGGCGCAGTCATGGGATCCAAGGGTGTGAAGGCCATCGTGCTCGACGACACCGGCATGAGCGCGCGTGAGCCCAAAGACCCGGAAAAATACAAACAGGCCAATAAGGCTTTTGTGGACGGGCTTAGGAAACATGGCGTCACTGGCCAGGCGCTTCCGGCCTACGGCACAAACGTGCTCGCCAACATCTTGAACGAAGCAGGGGCTTATCCCACCTATAATTTCAAACAGGGGACATTCGCCGGGGTAGCCAGGATAAGCGGTGAGACCGAAGCGGCGCTCGAGACCGAGAGGGGTGGGGTGGCCACTCACGGCTGTCATCGCGGATGCGTGATCCGTTGTTCAGGCATTTACAATGATAAAGACGGCCATTATTTAAGTAAACAGCCCGAGTACGAGACGGTCTGGGCGCATGGCGCCGATTGCGGCATCGACGACATGGACAAGATCGCTATGCTCGATTTTCTCGACGACAACTACGGGCTTGACACCATCGAGATGGGCGTTACTATCGGTGTAGCCATGGAAGCAGGTCTACTCAAGTTCGGAGACGCCGACGGCGCAATCAACCTTATGCACGAGGTAGGAAAAGGCACCCCTCTCGGCCGCATCATAGGCAGCGGCGCGGCCGTGACCGGCAAAGCATTCGGCATCGAAAGAGTTCCCGTGGTCAAAGGACAGGCAATGCCGGCCTATGACCCGCGCGGTGTAAAGGGACTTGGAGTAACGTACGCCACAAGTCCTATGGGCGCGGACCACACAGCCGGTTATGCGACGGCGACCAATATACTTAAAGTGGGTGGATTTGTAGACCCGTTGAGCCCCGAGGGACAGATGGAGCTTTCACGGAATCTTCAAATTGCCACCGCAGCCATCGATTCCACGGGTATGTGTCTTTTTATTGCCTTCGCAATACTCGATCAACCGGAGACATTTCAAGCGCTTCTTGACCTGATCAATTCGTTCTGCGGCCTTCAGATGACCGCTGACGATGTCGCGGAATACGGCAAGAAGGTGCTCAAAATGGAAAGAGATTTCAATATGAAGGCCGGTTTCACAAAGGAGGCGGACAGGCTGCCGGGGTTCTTCAAGACCCAGGCGGTGCCCCCTCACAACGTGGTTTTCGACGTGCCCGACGAGGATCTCGATCGGGTGTTCAACTGGTAGGCAAAGACGCGTTGCGAACGTATACAGAGGGGAGCGATCATGTGCTTTGATGCCTCCCCCCCCTTACATCCTGGCAAAACGCCATCCGTGAAGGCGGGCAATGTCGGATCTGTTGGAGTTTCCGAAATTAATAAGGCCAAGAGGGCGGTCCTAACAGGACCCGTTGTAAGCATACAAGCAAGACCCTCATTTCTTCTGGCATTCCGATCCATATTCCAGGCAGGCTTCCTGTTCCCCTGTGAAGTGGGATGCAGCATCGAAGACCTTCTGCTGCGGCAATTGGGACTCGAAAGAAAGATCGTGGACGATAAGGTCAGTACCGTATTCCTTGACGGACATTGTGTGGACCACATGGCTAAAGCGATTCTTACGCACGGGTCCACCGTAGCATTCTCCTCGGCCCTCCCGGGTCTCGCCGGCGCCACGCTGAGACGAGACGGGCTCTACGCGGGGCTTAGAAGCCCCATCACCTACCGAGAAGAAGACGGGCACATCTGTCCTGATCAAGGGATCATTACTGTCAAGCTTTTTAATCTTCTGATGGATGAACTCGGGCCTAAGTTCTTAAGCAAGGGATTTGCCATAGAGCCTTCTTCTCTTATGAGGCTTCTTCACGTGCACGCAGACGAGTTCCCGCAAGAGGTCGTCTCAGTGGCCTTCGACGGCAAACGCATCGAACCTGAAAGACTCATGGAAAAGAGCATTTACGGTGACGCTCAATACGTGATCGTTTCGGTGGACACCGAAGAGAGCCGGACCAAAATAATCTCGCGTTCAGCGTTAACCCCTTAGGGAAGAGCCCATGCATGTTACAGTCAAACTATTTGCCACGTTACGCAAAGACCGGTTCGACATAAAAGAGGTTGACGTTCCGGAAGGCACAACGGTAGGCGAGATGATTCAGAGGGTCGGTATACCCGATACCGAGGTCACTCTGGTCTTTATTAACGGTCATCACAGGCTAACCGACGCCAAGCTCACCCATGGGGACACGCTGGCGCTTTTCCCTCCCATAGGAGGGGGCTAGAGTTGAGAGCCGAAGCCGGGTTCGGAGGTAGAACCTGCACCGCCATTTTCACGAGAGGCCAGACGGCGCCTGTCATATCCATCGGGTTAGAACCGCACGGGCCCTGTCCGCCCCGCTTACCGGGGCGTTGCAACCGAGGTCGTGCCGAAAAACTTGCCTTGACATCTACAAAGAACCTTCATATAAGTATATTCTGTGTAATTTGTACACATTTCGTCGGGAGGCGCCGTGTGGGAAAATCTCGATCTTAAGAAAATAGTGCAGTATGCCGCTGACCCTTACCCGTCCATCAGAAAATGGGCCGGGGATAACGGGAAGAAAGTCATAGGTAGTACGATCGCCGATGTGCCCGAGGAGGTCATATATGCCTTCGGGTTCTTGCCTGTGGCCATACTGGGTACGCAGAAACCCTTGAAGAGGGCCCCAAGCCACCTGCCTGATAATGCGTGCTCTTTGGCGAGGAGCAATCTCGAGCTGGCGCTCAGTTATGAGGGCGATCTCTTCGATGGATTCGTGCTGCCGCAGGTGTGCGACACCACGCAGCACCTGTCCGATATCTGGAGGATAAACTTCCCTGACACCTATGTGGAATGTTATCTCGCCCCGCGGCAGGTTGATCGGCCGAGCGCCAGATACTGGGTCAAAGAGGAGATCGAAAGACTGATCGTGTCACTCAGCCGATGGTCGGGCAGGAAAATCACCGATGAGGACTTAAAGGCCTCCATCGCCGTGCATAATGAGAACAAGGTATTGCTTCGGGAGATCTATGAGATCAAGAAGGTTTCCCCCGGCGCGCTCAGTAACAGGGAATTCTTTTCCATGCTCAAGCTATCGGAACAGGTGGATAAGGCCGAGTTTAACCAAAGCCTCAAGGCCATCAAGGAAAAGATTCAACCCAATCAGGGAAACAAGGGTGCATCTTTCACCGACGTAATCCTCGTGGGCATTACCTGCGATCCCCCTGAGATATTTGATGCCTTCGATGAACTCAAGCTGAACGTGGTAGGTGATACGCTTGTCACGGGGTCACGCTACCTTCAGGGCGATGTGGCGCTCACAAACGGCAATGTTGTCGAGGCGCTTACGGAGAGACATTTTAAAAGGGGATTCTATTCTCCGATTCACGATGATGTGTACAAAAACTTCGAGGAGATCAGGAAACTTTATCGGGACACAAAAGCTCAGGCAATCATCTATGTTCATATCGAGTTCTGCGAATCCCAGGAGTACGATCTACCGGACCTCAAGAAGATGCTCAAGCAGGAAGGCATACCCATACATGTGTTGGATACCGAATATCAGACCACCTCTCTCTCACACGTAAGGACGAGATTACAGGCCTTCTTCGAATCGATCAAAGGCGGCGCTCTATGAACGAAAAACTCACATCCAAGCAGCTGTCAAAAAAGATTACCGATGAATACCTGGAAGAGGCCTTCCACGCCCACGAACTGGGTAAACTCGTGGGTTATTCAACAGCCATCTCGCCTGTGGAGATCTTCGTGGCCCACGACATTATCCCCGTGTATCCGGAAAATCACGCCGTGGCCAACCTGACGGCGAAAAAAGGAGCCGAACTCTGCTCCATCACGGAGAACCTCGGATATACGAGTCATCTCTGTGCATACGCGAGATCGGACCTCGGATACCGGCAGTCGGGAAAGACCGTCACCAAGGGCATACCTGAACCGGACCTGTTTCTCGCCTGCAACGCCCAGTGTTTCACGCTTACAAAATGGTTTCAGGTCTTAGCACGGAGAGGCAATCTCCCGGTCTTCATCTTTGACACGCCGGAATACGTCATGGACAAAACGGCGCGACAGGAGATCGTCAAGTACTGTGTGGTCCAGATGAAAGAACTCATCGCATTCCTGGAAAAAGTCACGGGCAAGAAATTCGACTACGACAGACTCAAAGAAGTCTTGAGATACTCAGCCGCCTCGAGCGTGCTCTACAAAAAGTTCCTCGATATGGCGCAATACAAACCGTCCCCCATCAGCATCTTTGATGCGCTGATCGGCATGGCAATTGCCGTCTATCGGAGAGGCACCGAGCAGTGCGTCGAGTACTACCAGACCCTCTGCGACGAGATCGAGGCCAAAGTGAGCGGCGGCATCGGCGCGATTGCGAATGAGAAGTACAGGCTTTACTGGGAGAACCTGCCCGTGTGGTTCAAGTTCAGCGACCATGCGAAACTGCTCGGTTCTTACGGCGCAGTGATCCTGACCTCCCTGTACGTACATGCCTGGAGTTTCGAATTCGACCTCGATCAAGACCCTCTTGTGACTCTTGCTGAGAACTATGTATCGCGCTTCTCCAATTCGACTATGGAAGACAGGGCATCCATGGCGCTTGAGCTGTTTCAGAAGTATGCGATGAACGGCATGATCATGTTCATGAACCGAAGCTGCAAGGCGGTCTCCTTTGCAGTGCCCACGCTCAAAGACATCTTGACCAAAAAGACCGGTATCCCCGCACTCGTTTTCGAGAGCGATATGGGCGATCAACGGTTCTACGCCGAATCACAGGTGCGAACCAGGATTGAGGCGTATTTTGAAACGCTCGACAGACTGGAGACGGCGAAGCAGGCCTGAGATCACACCGCAACTCGCCCTTCGCTGACTCCCCTTAAGACTCGATCATCGCGAGCGGCATTATCATCCGTTAGGCTTAAGCATCACGGCGACGTCTTCGACGTTTCCTTGATCTCTTCTTTGGAGTGGCTTCGTCACCCGACTGCTCAGTAGGCGGCAACGGGACATTCGCACGAAAGGCGTCCCACCATCCTAGCGTGCGCTCATTCTCCCTTCTCGTCTCGGACACAAGACGCAGATACGCAAGCCCTTCGGCGAATTCTCGCCTGCCTGCTATAACAAGAGGCCTTCTTGGCGGCATTCTGTGCAGAGCGGGCTGAATTCCGAGAATGGCGCGTAGCCCGCTACCCACGCGGCCTGGAATACAAACAGTTCTGCGGGCCTCTTCCATAAAGTCTGTGCATACTGAATCCAAAGCCTGCTGGCGGGGAATACCGTCTCGCGTACGCTCAAGGGCTTCCTCCTCAAGCGCAGGCCCGAACAGGGCCGCAAGGCAGAGGGCCATGGAGGCAGGCGCGCCGCTTTTATGGAGTTCATCCAGGGCTTGAAGGTTAGCCTCGATCAGACGAAAATGATTGTAGTCCTTGAGAATCCAACTGTTCAGGCCCGGAAAGAGGGCGGCGACAAGCCCGCTCGTATTCATGAGATTAAGCGCCGGCCGGGCTGTTCCAAAAAGAAAGACCTTCTGTATCTCTTCATAGAGTCTTGATGTTGGCACACGGGAAATGGTTGAAGAAAGCTCTGAGAGCGCTTGCCAGGCGGAAGTCTCTATGGTGAATCCGTGAGAGGCGGCGAAACGGATTGCCCGGAGCATGCGAACCGGGTCTTCGGTAAACCTGATATAGGGATCGCCGATTAACCGGATGAGTCTTTCTTCGAGATCATTAAGCCCCGTGCTGTAGTCGATAACCGAAAAATCCGCGATATTGTAGAAAAGGGCATTGACGGTAAAATCCCGGGACAGGGCATCCTCCTCGGGGGTCCCGAAGACATTGTCGCTCACTACCATTCCGTCGGCATCTTTGACATGACGGAAGGGACGGTTATCTTCGCCCAACTCTTCAGTATCCAAATCATCGGACGTGCGGGCTGACTTGCGGAACGTGGCGACCTCGATGATTTCGTCTTGAAAATGGAGGTGGGCCAGGCGGAACCGCCGGCCTATCAGGCGGCAGTTGCGAAAGAGTCGTCTCACCTGTCCTGGGGTTGCATCGGTGGCGATGTCAAAATCTTTGGGGGTGCGTTTGAGGAGCAAATCGCGTACACATCCGCCCACGAGGTAGGCGATAAAGCCGCGCTGAAGCAGCCGGTAAAGCGTACGCACGGCGTTGGGACTCATCTGTTTTCGCGAGATATGATGCTCGTGGCGCGGGATGATTCGCGGTTCCATAGTATATGAATAGCACACCTCTTCAACAAACCACAACATCACCATTTCCTGCAATGCTCAGGGCTTAAGGAACAACAAATATCCCAGGCGTAGACCGCATCGCTTTTTTTGAGCGCAGGGATTTTCAGATTGACTTCATACATGGAATCGTAATAGTATATAATGTCTATAGTTTAAGTATACTTATTGAGGGTCATGTGAAGGAAGGCGTAAAAATAGAAACCGCGCTCATACATGCCGGGGTTGACCAGGATAAGGCCACGGGGGCCGTTTCCGCGCCAGTATACCAGACAAGCACGTTTGCTCACCCTTCTCTGGGAGAGACAACGGGGTTCGACTACTCAAGGAGTGAAAATCCCACCCGTCGTGTGCTTGAGAAGGCTATTGCAAGTCTCGAAGGAGGCGAAAGAGCCTTAGCCTTCTCCTCAGGTATGGCGGCCCTCGACTGCGTCATGAAACTTTTTAGGTCGGGCGATATTGTTGCAGTCACGGAAGATCCCTATGGCGGCACATGCCGGCTCCTCGATAAGGTCTATCGTCCTCTCGGGATCGAGTTCTTGTACATCGATACATCACAGACTGATGAGGTAAACAAGGTATTGGGTAAGAACATCCGGGCCATATTGCTCGAGAGCCCCACAAATCCGCTCCAGAGGATAGCCAATATCCCCGAAATCTGCAGAATGGCAGGGGGCCGCAACGTCCTCACCATTGTGGACAATACCTTTCTGACACCCTATTTTCAGCGACCCATCAGCCTGGGGGCGGATATAGTGGCCTACAGCGCGACGAAATATCTGTCCGGCCACAACGATGTCCTGGCAGGACTCGTTGTGGCACGCACTGAAAAACTCGGAGAGAAGCTTCACTTCTATCAGAATGCCACGGGGGCGACCCTTGGGCCTTGGGACTCCTGGCTCGTTTTAAGAGGCCTCAAGACACTTTCTCTTCGCATGGAGCGCCAGCAAAAGAACGCACAGGAAATTGCCGAGTGGCTTAAGGGGCACCCGAGGGTCAGAAAGGTCTTCTACCCTGGGCTCACGGACCACCCCGGCCATACGCTGCTCAAGGCACAGTCTACAGGCTTCGGGTCAGTCGTATCGTTTGAAGTTGACGATCCCACCCTTGTGCCGAAGATACTGTCTAACGTTGAGGTTTTTATCTTTGCGGAGAGTCTGGGCGGTGTGGAGTCTCTGATTACCTTCCCCGCGGTACAAACTCACGCCGATATGAATCCCGACGTGAGAACAAGAATCGGCATCAATGATTGTCTTATCCGCCTCTCGGTGGGTGCGGAGGCGGTAGAAGACCTCATTGAAGATCTGAAGTCGGCCATAGAGGGCTAAGCAATTTCAAGGAGCACATATGAATTATCGCACAAAAATATTGCATTCAGGCAAAGACAGAGACCCGCACACGGGGGCATCGAGTATCCCCATATACCAGGTCTCTACCTTTGCGCAGGATGACCCATTCGAGTTCGGACCCTATGAATACGCCAGGGGGAAGAATCCCACGAGAGAAGCCCTCGAACACACTGTCGCATCGCTCGAGAGCGGCAAGATGGGTTACGCATTCGCATCGGGCATGGCGGCGATTTCTTCGGTCCTTCTCCTGTTCAAATCGGGGGACCATATCATCGTGGCTGAAGACGTTTACGGCGGAACGTATCGGGCGCTCAACACTCTTTTTAATCGCTGGGGCCTCAAGCATACATTTGTCGACATGACGGACCCGGACAGAATTGAACGCGCTCTTCTGCCCGGGACAAAAGCGATTTTTGCCGAAACACCGTCGAACCCTCTTTTGAAGATCACCGACATCCGAGCTGTTGCGGACATTGCAAAAAAAAGAGGGCTTCTCACGATCATCGACAATACCTTTATGAGTCCCTATTTCCAGAGGCCCCTGGAACTCGGCTTTGACATTGTGATTCACAGCGCCACGAAGTTTCTGGGAGGTCATAGTGATCTTATTGCCGGTCTTGTGGTTGCCGCTGACAGGACTACCGGGAAGAAGATACAATCGATTCAGAACACTTTCGGAGCAATATTAGGGCCTCAGGACTCATGGCTCGTTCTCAGGGGAATAAAGACGCTTTCGGCGAGGATGGAAGCGCAAGAGAGAAATGCAGAAACTATCGCACAATGGCTTTTGGATCAACCGGAGGTAAAGGCAGTCTATTATCCGACCCTCCCCTCACACCCCGGAAGAGAAATACATCTCAGCCAGGCATCGGGCGGTGGGGCAGTGGTTTCTTTTGACCTGGGGAGTAGGAAGATTACCAAGCACGTTTTACGAAATGTAAAGGTTCCACTCATGGCGGTGAGCCTTGGGGGCGTTGAAAGCATTCTTTCCTATCCTGCAACCATGTCACACGCCGCCATGCCAGAACCTGAACGTCATGCCCGGGGCATCACCGATGGGCTCGTCCGTCTTTCTGTGGGACTCGAGGATCCAGGCGATCTTTGCAAGGATCTGGCGCAGGCCATACGTGGCGCATATAAATAGCTGACCGCATTGGCTCGGTTTTATTTCGCATGAGGGTTGTATGAAAATGAAGGCCAAATACGAGTTCCTGAAGACAACTGTCAAAGACCTGCAAAGGGTTGTGGTGGCATTCTCCGGCGGCGTGGATAGCACCTTTCTTCTGAAGGTCTCAGTGGACACACTCGGAAAAGACAATGTTCTGGCCTTCATTGGCAAATCACCGACCTGTCCGGCTAGGGAGATGGATCAGGCTCAGAGGCTTGCCCTGCAAATCGACGCTCAATATATCGTGGCGGAGACATCCGAGATGGATGACCCGCGCTTTATCGAAAACCACAGGTCGCGCTGCTATTTTTGCAAGACTCACCTTTTTACGAAAGCCAGGGAGATAGCTGCATCGAGAGGTTTCCTGCATGTTCTGGAAGGGTCGAACGCGGACGACGTGAATGATTTCAGGCCGGGACGCAAAGCCTGCGCCGAACAGGGCGTAAAAAGCCCGCTACTCGACGCGGGCCTGACCAAACTGGAGATCCGACGATTGTCAAAGCGGCTCTTACTCCCAACGTACGACAAACCTTCCTTCGCCTGTCTCTCCTCAAGGGTCCCGTATGGAACCGCTATTGACGAAATTCTCCTGAAGAACATAGAGCGCGCCGAAGATTACCTGCAAAGTCTGGGCGTCAGGCAGGTCCGTGTGCGACATCACGGCGACACAGCGCGCATCGAGGTTCTTAGGAAAGATTTCAGGGTTATCCTTGCGCATGGAGAGGCAATCTCGGACACGTTTAGGCAGTGTGGGTTTGCTCATGTCGCTCTCGATCTACGAGGTTACCAGACTGGCAGTATGAACATTTCGCTAGCGCAGCAAAACAGATGATGAAATTGATTGAGGTATATTAGATATCATGTCGACCAAAAAGACCATTGCGGTGGGGATGAGCGGAGGGATTGATTCAAGCACGGCCGTGTATCTTCTCAAAAAACAGGGCTACGATGTGATCGGCCTTACTATGAAGATATGGGACGGGCCACAAACCCATGCCACCAAGAGGGGAGGCTGTTACGGCCCAAATGAAGCCCACGATATAGCGGACGCTGAAAAAGCTGCCCGGATACTAGGCGTTCCACACTATATCGTTGATCTTCGGGAAGAATACCAGGAGACGGTCATCGAGTATTTTCGAAAGGAATACGGGCAGGGAAGAACGCCCAACCCCTGCGTGGTCTGCAACGCCAGGATAAAATTCGGCTCCCTGCTTGAGAAGGCCTTCTCGAGCGGAATCGAGTTCGACTTCTTTGCAACGGGACATTACGCGAGGGTCGCATATGAACCGGCCTATCGAATCAATCTTCTCAAACGAGGCATGGATGCCCAAAAAGACCAGTCCTATTTCTTGAGCCGCCTTAAGCAGGAGCAACTTGAAAGGCTTCACTTTCCGCTCGGAGAGTATGAGAAGAGAGAGGTCAGGCAAATAGCCCTCGAGTCGGGCCTGCAAGAGTTTCTTCAAAAACCTGAAAGCCAGGATTTCCTCGAATATGACAATTATACGATGCTGCTCAAGGACGAAGGCGTTCCCGGGAATATAAGGGACGTACACGGCAATGTAATCGGGGTACATCGGGGCATACCTTCCTATACCATAGGACAACGGCGTTTCCTTGGCCTCCCGGGATTGAAAGAACCTTTCTATGTGCTGCACATCAGTCATGCGAAGAATGAAATTGTGGCGGGGCCCGAAAAATATCTTTTTCGAAAGGACCTCCTCGCCGAGAATATGAACTGGTTTGTTCCTTTCAGTCATCCCCTTTGGCAAGGCCCTGTTCACGCCCAGGTTCGTTATAGAAGCGCTCCGGCCGAATGCACAGTTGAGCCGAATAATGCCGGAGGAGCCCTTGTCAGGTTTACACAGGGCCAGAAGGCCGTAACACCCGGCCAGGCCGTCGTGTTTTATGCTCACGACACGGTGCTAGCGAGCGGTACCGTGAATCTATCTCGCGACGAGCTTCATCCGCCGGATGAGAACAACCCATCATCGTAAAACGCTGCTTCCCTGAAGAGTTGAATGCTGTTCTTGCCCCCGCGTTATTTCGTAAAATGGGGCGAATCACCCCATTCACCGTAGCCCACGGTCTCGCCGATAGAGCGGATTCGACCGTCCAGGCAATTGAGGCAAGCCTGGCCGGTTTCATTAATGCACGGCTTATCGTCGTAGAGCTGGTAGAGGCTACGGTACCGCACGTCAGTAATATTCGGCATAATCACATTGGCGCCCGCGAGAAGCCCCATCTCTCTGCCGGTAGGGGCGACGGCCTGAAGCGCGGTGGTCGAGGCAATATTCACATCCTTCAAATAGATCCTTGTAACGGCTATCATCTTTAAGGCAAGTTCGAGCAAACCCTCTTTGGACATACCGCTTAACATGCCCCGCTTATAGAGCGGCGTATCCTGATGCGTAAGATAAGGGCCCATGCCTATCATGGCTACGTCCAACTCTTCAAAGAAGAGGATGTCGTTGACAAGGTCTTCGACGGTCTGACCGGGAAGGCCGATCATGACCCCGTACCGGTCTGATATCCTATGGCACTCAGGGTTTCAAGGCACTTGAGCCTTTTGAAGAAGCTATGGTCGGCCGGGTGCAATCGCCGGTAAAGGTCTTCATTGGACGTCTCTATCCTGAGCAGGTATCGGTGCGCGCCGGCACCAAACCACCGTTCGTATGTCTGTTCATCCTGCTCACCCACCGAGAGCGTAATACCAAGCCCTCCCGATGTCGCCTCCTTTATCCCTTTGATGGCATCTTCAATGAACTCCGTGAAGGCCCGACCCCTCCTTTCCCCCGATTGGAGTATGACGGAGCCATAACCCGCGTCGTAGGCCCATCGGGCGCTCTCAACGATCTCGTTCAGTCCCATGGAATAGCGGGTCAGGTTCTGGTTGTCCTTCCTGATGCCGCAATAGAAGCAGTTCTTCCTGCACACGTTGCTGAATTCTATAATACCCCTGAAATAGACCTTCTTCCCCACGTGACGGGCTTTTACCGCATAGGCTGCCTCGAAAAGTTTTTCTACGTCTGCCTTGTCGGTGAGATCGAGACGGGCGCGCATATCATTCTTCGTTATTTTCCGGTCTTCAAGGTTATTTAGGTCAATCGGTGCCAAGGCGTCTCCTTACTACGTCCTCGACAACTCTTTCCAGGGTTTCTTGCGCCATGCCCGGGGCATGCGTTTTACCGGGAGGCAGACCTCCGAGATAGTCGATGATGTCCTGATCTGTGATCCTCACGGCCTCCTCCAAGGTAACACCCTTTATCATCTCGGTCAGGGCGGACGCACACGCGATGGAGGCGACACACCCCGCTACCTTGCATCTTGCGTCCGTAATCCTTGCGTGCTTATCGACTTTCAAAGTAATCTTGAGCACGTCTCCGCAGGCCATGGACGTCACCTGGGCTACGCCGTCAGGGTCCTCTATCTCTCCCACATTACGTGGGTTATGAAAATGGTCTTTGACTATATCCGAATATTCCCACATATATACCCTTCTTCAGAGGTGCCAGTGGGTCCTATTTCCCGCCCCTCACCTTTACGATCTCTGCCACTATGCTCAAAGCTATCTCCTGGGGGGTCTCGGCGTTAATATCGACCCCGATCGGCGCGTAGATGGACTGGAGAAGGCTTTCGCCAAACCCTTTTGTTTCAAGATAATCGAAAATTATACGGATCTTTCTCTTGCTTCCTATCATACCGATATACCTGTGTGGTCTTGTCAGTATCTGTTCGAGCACAAGGGCGTCGTGCTTGTGGCCCCTCGTGACAACCGCTGCATATATGTTATCCTCATCATCGGCGTATTTGAGGGCGTTTCCGAAATCGTCCACGATGACATTGTCGGCCTCGGGGAAGCGCTCCCGGTTCGCGAACTCTACCCGGTCATCAAAGACAGTGACAGCGAAGTCCATTGTCTTAGCCAGTCTGCAGATGAATTGCGACACGTGGCCGGCACCATACAAGTAAAGGGTCGACGATGAGACAATAGGTTCAACAACTCTGTTGTCGAGCACCGTAGGTTTCTTTTCGTGGAAGACGGGTGCGGCGATGTCTTTCTCGTGGCCGGTGAGATCTCCGATCAATTCGTCCTCGCTGGTGCAGAGCGTTTTGGTGAACCCCCGAGCGCCGTAAGAAGTAATAGTGACGGCCTTCTTCCCTTGCGCTTTGAACCCGGAGATCTGTCTGTAGAGATCGCGGTACTTCTCATCCACGGGTTCAAGAAGAACATCTATGTTGCCACCGCAGATCATCCCGTCATCCTCCACATTCTTTCCGTCGAGAACGTAGCGGAACACGTCCGCTTCTTTAGTTTTTAGAATTTTTCGCGAGTTCTGCCAGATCTCAGCTTCAAGACAGCCGCCCCCGACCGTGCCAAACATCCTGCCGTCGGCGCCGATGAACATTTTTGCGCCTGCCCCCTGGGGAGTTGCGCCTGTCCTTTTTACGATCGTTGCCAGGACACCTGATTCTCCTCGGTCGAGATATTCATCTATGACAACGTATATATTCTTCATTTCAGGCCTCCGACGAACTCGTCCTCACCGTCGATCTATTAACATCACCCGGTATTACAGGGCACATGGGGTCAATCGCATACGGGTTCGAGCCCCAGGTCCTTTATCATCTCTGCGTCCAGCTCAGGGCTTCGTCCCGGCATGGTCAAATAATCTCCGATCATGAGGGAATTGCACCCAGCCACAATACCCAGAGGCAGTAGCTGCCTCAGGTTTGACTCTTTGCCCCCGCAGAGTTTTATGTCTTTGTCTGAGAGTATGAATCTGTATATTGCAATGGTCACAAGGAGCTCAACGGGAGAGAGGTGCGGCACATGTTGAAGGGGCGTCCCCGGTCGCGGATTCAGGATATTGAAAGGCACACAGTCAACATCAAGCCCCTTGAGGGTCATGGCAAGCTCGATTCTCTGCTCCATGGATTCGCCGAGGCCGATGATACCGCCCGAGCAGGTGGAGAGACCCGCGCTCTGTGCAGCCACGACTGTGTCAACATCCTCCTGATACTCGTGGGTCGTGCAGATATTGTCGAAGTAGCTTCGGGCCGTTTCGAGGTTATGGTGATACCGGTACAGACCGGCTTTCTTCAGTGTGTGCGCGCGCTCGGCGTCGAGCATGCCAAGAGAAACACAGGGTTTAAGTCCCAGAGAGCTTATGTCGCGCACAGCCTGATAGATTTCG
This sequence comes from Syntrophorhabdaceae bacterium, assembly GCA_035541755.1. NCBI lineage: Bacteria > Pseudomonadati > Thermodesulfobacteriota > Syntrophorhabdia > Syntrophorhabdales > Syntrophorhabdaceae > Syntrophorhabdaceae bacterium. Next base: position 9,832 of record DATKMQ010000140.1, on the reverse strand, counting down.
TCCCACTCGCCTTCATCGTCAATTCTGGTGCCGCTTGTAATAATACCGAACATGTGAGCGCCTGATGCCTTAGCACGACGCGCTTTCTCTACAATATCCGCCTTCCCTATAAAGGGATATTTCGGAGCCTCAGTACAATAGTGCACAGACTGTGCGCAGAACTTACAATCTTCCGGGCAAAGTCCCGATTTTGCATTGACAATGCCACAGAGGTTCACTTTTTTTCCCTTGAAGTATTCCCTTATCTCTGCGGCGGCAGCCATGAGAGAGAAAGGACGTTCCATCCCGAGCCGGTACAACACAAGAGCGTCTTCGGCTCCTATGTCCTTTCTCTCTATGGCCCTCGTTTTCAGTTCAAGAACATTGTCAGGCATAACCTCTCCTTCCTGCCGCACCTCAAGCACTGACCGGCGTCATACCAATCTGCTCTTCATCCACGTCCGGTCTTACACCCCTGTGATCAAATAGCCAACTTCTCCAAATCAACGAACCTTCTCTCTGCGCAGTAGCGAGCCTTCGCTCCATTCATTACATCTATCCAAACGGGGGATGTTTCCTTCCTGCCGTAGTGCGCCATTATATTGGCTGCAACATTGAGGTGAGCATCGTGTGTGTTTCCAAAGAGAAGTCCCGTGGGGCCCTTGAAATCCGAGGGTTCAAGGAGCGCCGAGGGAACTGCATGCAAAGCCCTGAGTCTCACGTTTTCGTCCTGGTTTCTGCCCACTATCAATTTTGTGCATGCATCAAACCTGAAATGTCTTCCAATCTTGAGGAGGTTGACATCCCTCATGGTAAAATCAGGGATGTTTGCAAAAAGGTCTTTGAGTTTTCTCGCAAAAATTGGGTCCGTCAGGAGACATCCGCCTCCCGGGCAGCTGAATTCCTTTAGGTGAAAGGCATCCACCAGTTCGTACTGGGTCTTTCGCGAGCGGCCTGATATGTCGAGGAGTTTCTGCCGGTCAATGATGCCAGCTATTTCTGGCAACGTGGGGTCAAAATGTTTCGCCGATAAGGGGCGCAGGATAAGACCTTCGAGGCCGCTCTCTTCTTCTATCCGCCTCATGGCATTTCTGTGTTGAGACATGGGTCGCTGTCCCAAAACCTCTCCGGTAATAACGAAGCTTGCCTCAATCTCGTCCATGACTTTTTTCGTTTCCTTAAGAATGAATATTCTGCAATCGATGCACGGATTCAGGTTCTTACCGTAGCCGTGTTTCGGTGCCCTGACTACGTTGAGATATTCCATGCCCTTCGGGCGTACGATCACCTTAACGCCCAGTTCGCCGGCCGATCTTAGGGCCTGAATGCCGCAACCTTCGTTTCCCTTGGAACAGGTACAAAATGGGGAAGTGAAGTGAAGGGCCACGACCTCGATACCCTGCTCGACAATGAGTTTCGTGGCGAGCGTGCTGTCGAGACCACGGGACAGGAGTGAAATCGCCTTCCTATTCATTAAACTCTTCACCGCAGGCGACCACTACCCTATCCACCGGCGAGAACCATGAATCGGGGCGCTTCGAAGAGCCGCACTTCCTTGATGCCTTTTTCCGCTTTCTCCTTAAGAATGAAGAGGAGCATTTCATAGCTCGATATCTGCCAGTCGTCAACAATCCTCATGATCTCGGGGTTCTTCCAATCCCACGTGCGCGCTTCCTTGAGGCTCGACGGCCTCACTTGATCGTTCTCCGCATCCACAACCAGTAATTTGATGTCGGGCTCTTTCTTTTGTTTCTTTTGAACGCGTCCGGCCGGTTTACGGGCCGAACTGAGCGCCTCAAATACATCCTGGCTGCCTTGCTCTGCCGTATCCGGATAACCGTTGCACTCACCGCCTCTGCCCTTGAACAGATCACATTCGGAGCATACGCCATGGCTCCACATTGAACAATTCATTGTAAAAACCTCCTTAATCTCACAACCGTTTGCGCCCTTTTCTCATCTTGTCCTCTGAATATATCTAGGCGCATTCCTCGTTTTCGTAGGAAACACTGCCCTCGCCGGAAAGACTCGTGATTCGGGGGTTCGTCCCGCACAGCGGGCAATCGACGCTCCTGCCCGTGACAATAAACCTGGCCGTGAGGCTGAGTGCATTGTAGATGTAGTACTTGCCGATCATGGGTTCCCCTATGCCGAGAATAAGCTTTATGATTTCTGTGGCCTGAACAAGACCGATCTGCCCGGGCACGACGCCCAGCACGCCGGCCTCACTACAGGTTGGCACGAGCGCACGCGAAGGCATCTCAGGAAAAAGACACCTGAGACACGGGCCTTTCTGTTTGGGCCAGAAAAGGCCTGCCTGACCGCTAAATCCCACCGCGCCGCCAAAAACGTAGGGCTTGCCGGCAAAAAAGCAGGCGTCGTTGAGAAGAAATTTGGTGCCTGCGTTGTCAGAGGCATCCATGACCATATCAAAGTCTTCTATAATCTCAAGGGCGTTCATCGGGGTGAGCCGGTTGGGGAAGGATACAACATTCACGTCAGGGTTGATCCTCTTGATGGCTGAGGTTCCCGATTCTACCTTTAGCCTTCCTACATCTTCAGTTCCGTGCATTATCTGTCTGTTGAGGTTCGAAAGCTCTACCCAGTCGTAATCCACAAGGCCTATGGTTCCGATCCCGCAGGCAGCAAGATAAAGCCCCGCCGAAGAAGCAAGGCCCCCTGCGCCCACAAGAAGGACCCTGGCGCTCATGAGCTTGCGCTGTCCTTGTTCACCGATCTCGTCAAGGAGGATGTTTCGGCTGTACCGGTTAAGCTGAGAAATTGTAAAGAGACTATCGGTAACGATCTCACCGCCCCGACTAAGCCAAGCATTGAACCCTCCTGAGAGCGAGCAGGCATTGATAAAACCCATTTTTCGGAGCATCTCAGCGGCGCTCACCGAACGGTCCCCGAAGGCACAGTACACGATCACGGGAACGCTTTTGTCGGCTGCCAGTTTGTTTAACTCGCCCTGAATGAGGCCAAGAGGGACAAACCGGGCCCCCTTGATGTAGCCCAACGATGTTTGGCCGTTACTCCGGATATCGATGATAACAGTCCTTTGGTCATCACGAAGCAGGTCTTTCGCCCGATCAACGGAGATTTCCATGGCGGCTGTGACATCGCCCAACCGCTCCGCATATCTTTCTGCGTCCTTCATGCTAGCGCTCCCGACAGAACAAAAAGTCCGGTCCGCGCAAAAAGATTGGGCAGCATATAAATCCTCAGTGTTCCGCTCATGAAACGGGCCGTCTCAATGACGATGTTTCTTCGCGCGCAATACTCAGTAAAGTCAAGGATGCTCAGGAAGTGTAGATTGGGCGTATTATACCATTCAAAAGGAAGTGATGGTGTGATGGGCACTCGGCCTCTAAAGAAGATCTGACATCGGGCACGGAGCTGAGCGAAGTTGGGGATGCCGACAATCGCTTTTCGGCCAACCCTCAATGCCTCTTTCAGTACCTCCTCGGGTTTTTTCACCTGCTGGAGGCTCTGGTTGAGCACCACGAAATCGAATGACTTGTCTTGATACTCGGATAGACCCGTGTCGATATCGTCGTGAAACACGTTGAGCCCTTTGGCCACGCATTCGAATATAGCCTTGTCGTCTATCTCGATTCCCTGGGCCTTCACGTTCTTTTGACTCACGAGAAGAAAGAGGAGGTCCCCGCTGCCGCAGCCCAAGTCAAGGACCGATGAAGAGGGGGTCACAAAATCGAGGATTGCCTGGTGATCGGCACTTAAGGATGTCACCTTTGCACCTCTTCAAATACCCTGTCCAGAAAATGGCTCACGAGGTGGGACTGCTCATCGACCTCAACGAGGAAGGCATCGTGTCCATAAGTTGAACTGAGCTCGCAGTAAATAGCGCTTGCACCCGCACGCTTGCACGCTTTCGCGATCTCCTGCGATTGATATGAAGGATAAAGCCAGTCCGATTTGAAGCCTATGATGAGAAATCTGGTCCGCACATCCCGTAACATGTTGCTTAGGCCCTGACCGTTACTCAAATCAAAATTGTCGATCGCTTTTGTGATGTAGAGGTACGAATTAGGGTCAAAGCGTTTGATGAAACTGTCCCCCCGGTATCGCAGATACCCCTCTACTTCAAAATCGGCGCTGAATTTAAAGGGCTGCTTCTCGCCTCTTAAGCGTCTACCGAACTTGGCCTTCATGGACTCGTCGCTCATGTAGGTAATGTGGCCCACCATTCTCGCCACACTCAGGCCTTTCATGGGAAGGCGATGGTCATAATAGTTCCCTTCGTTCCAGTTTGGGTCAGCCATAATGGCCTGCCGGCCCACCTCGTTAAAGGCGATCTGCTGAGGTGAATGGACCGCTGTGGTGGCGATAGGGATAGCGCTCGCCACCTTCTCGGGATGGGATACTACCCACTCGAGCACCTGCATGCCGCCCATAGAACCACCAGCCACGCTCAAGAGTTTCTCGATGCCAAGATGCGCCACGAGCCGGCCCTGAGCGTTCACCATATCCCTGATTGTGACCAAGGGAAACTCGAGACCGAATGGCTTGTCTGTTACGGGATTTATCGATGAAGGGCCTGTTGAGCCCCTACAGCCTCCGATCACGTTTGAACAGATAACGAAGTACTTGTTGGTATCGAATGCCTTGCCTCTGCCGATCATGTTATCCCACCAGCCGGGATTCTTGTCCCCCCGGTGAAAGCCCGCAGCATGTGCATCCCCCGTTAAGGCATGACAGACAAGAATGGCATTCGTCCCTTCAGAATTCAGACGCCCGTACGTCTCGTAGGCAAGGGTGATGGGGCCGAGCTTCTCGCCGCTTTCCAGCTTAAGCGCATCGGGCGGATCGGCGAACGTATAGTAATGTGTCTCCACCACGCCTGTATATTTGTCTTTGTCCACCATCCCTGTTTCCGTTCGCCTCTATCCTGCCGCTTGCTTCAGCGCCTGATCTATATCTTCCTTAATGTCCTCAACATGTTCAAGCCCTATGGAGAGCCTGATGAAATCCTCGGTCACGCCCGTTGCTTCTTGCTCGGTCCTCGTCAACTGCTGGTGGGTGGTCGATGCAGGATGGATCACGAGGGTCTTGGAATCGCCTATGTTAGCGAGATGGGAAAGAAGCTCGACAGAGTTGATAAACCTTTTGCCCGACTCAAGTCCGCCTTTGATACCGAAACCGACGAGTGCCCCGTAGCCCCCCTGCAAGTATTTCTTGGCCAGGGCATGGCTCGGATGATCATCGAGCCCGGGGTAATTCACCCACGTTACAAGAGGATGTTTCTTAAGAAATTGCGCCACAGCCAGTGCGTTCTCAGAATGTTTCTTCTGTCTCAAGGGCAAGGTTTCAAGTCCCTGTAGGAAGAGAAAAGCGTTAAAGGGGCTTAAGGCTGGACCTAAGTCTCGTAGCAGTTGTACCCGCACCTTGAGTATGAAGGCCACATTGCCGAGTCCCGGAAAGTCCCCGAAGGTATCCCAGAACTTGAGTCCATGATAGGTTGGATCGGGCTCGGTGAATTCCGGGAATCTGCCGTTGCCCCAGTTAAACTTGCCCGAATCCACAATGACACCGCCAATGGATGTGCCGTGGCCTCCCACGAATTTTGTGGCCGAGATGACCGTTATATCGGCCCCGTACTGAATAGGATTCACGAGACCCACGCCCACAGTATTGTCCACGACAAGTGGGACGCCCGCATCGTGGGCGATCTTCCCGATTGTCTCAAAATCGGGCACGTCCAGCTTGGGGTTACCGATGGTCTCCGCATATATGGCCTTAGTCTTTTGCCTTATCGCCTTTTTGAACTCATCCGGCTTCGAAGAATCCACGAATGTGACGGATCGGCCCAGTTTGGGGAACGTATAGTGGAAGAGCTCATACGTTCCTCCGTAGAGGTTGTTCGCCGATACAATTTCATCGCCAACCTGGGTGATCGCGAGAAGCGCGAGTGTTTCAGCGGCCTGACCCGAGGCCACAGCCAGAGCACCCGTGCCTCCTTCGAGAGCGGCCATGCGTCGCTCGAAAACATCAGTCGTGGGGTTCATGATGCGTGTATAGATATTGCCGAACTCTTTGAGTGCGAAAAGATTGGCCGCATGTTCGGTACTGTTAAACACATACGATGTGGTCTGATAAATGGGTACGGCCCTGGCGCCTGTGGCAGGATCAGGGCTTTCCTGACCCGCGTGAATTGCAACAGTTTCCAGTCTCTTCTTTGTCATGTCAGTCTCTCCTTTTACGGCTTCTCGTTTTCAGATATAGTACATGGGGTACTCTTTTGACGCCTTCTCCTCTTGTAGTTTCACCAGATCGGCCAATGTGTAACCGGATAGCACTTCCCCGATCTTTTGGCTTAAGAGACTCCAAACGTCCCTGGCAGAACAAAGGGCCGCCTTGGAACAGGAATCGGGCTCCAGCACGCAGTCGACAACACATATGGGCCCCTCAAGAATTTCGATCACCTCACTGACCTTTATTTGGTTTTCCGGTCTTGAAAGAAGATACCCGCCTTTTCTGCCGCGCACCGTCTTTACAAGGCCTGCCCTGTGCAGTTGTGTTGCGATCTGTTCAAGATACTTGTCGGATATGCCCTGTCGCTTAGCGATATCGCAAAGGAGAACGGGTAGACCGTTTTTGCCATTCCTGGACAGGTCGATAAGCGCCCGTAACCCATATCTGCCTTTGGTTGATATTTTCATCCTTTCACGGCCTCCCCGATGTTTGCATTCCCCCCATGCTTCACAGCATGTTTCAAATACGTCACGCTTATAGAGTATATTATACTAAACCAGTAGGAATAATATAGTATATGGGTCTTCCTTTGTCAACTATTTCTATAGGATAATTGGTGCGACAAAATATTATCTTTTCAATTCAGCATGTTACGATGTCACAAGAGGAAATGGCAGGGTATAAATCCTATTGGGGCGTGGGAAGCTTCATGGGCACGGGTTTGTCGCCCGATAGATCATGGGGCACCATACCGGGGGGCAAAGCTTTTGGGTCGGGCGGAATCATAGGCATGCCAGGTACCGGCCCTCTACTCCCTTGTGACGCTTGAGGTATGGCGCCGGGAAGGGGTGGGTTCTGATCGGACGGTGATAAAGGTGAACGTATTGCCCCCGGCCCTGTCTTCTCGTCCCAGGGCGTCCCCGGGGGACCCATGGGCGGCGAGTGGTTTGTTGGGCCCGTCATCTGACCCGGCACACTCTCACGTACCTTGGAGCCAACGGGCAAACAGACCACTTTAACGGAAACTATATTTGATTTGACCATGAGATTGATCGGATAGACGACTTCCATGAATATCGATCCGTTTAAGGTGGCCCCCGTGCCGGCTTGTCCCAGCTCCCAGGTGTAGCTGACATCCTGAACTCCCGGCTTGTCAAAGACGAGCTTAGCCGGAGCGGTTTGCACATCGTCGTTACGCACGAATTTATACTCTACAGTTGTTGCCCTGTTCGTCTCCACGCGGCCTTCAAACCGAACGGATACCGGACAGGGGCCTGTATAGTCCTGAAGCCCGGTGGCAAGGTCGGCTTTGACCGTAAACCCTATGCGTTCTCTGCGTGGATTCACGTAGGCTGCATCAGGTGCTGCGGTCTGCTTTGATCCTTGATTTTGCGCGATCCTTAGATTCTGCCCGCAGTGAGCGTCGGGGGTCAAACCCGCAATTATCCACACAAAGGCATAAGCAATAAGTGGTGCAACCTTTCTCATCATGAGCCTTCTCCGGCTATCTATGATCGGTACCGTCCTCGCACCTCGTTCTGAGCTATTAAGGCGCTCCTAAAGTGTCTGTCAAATCATCCGTTCAGGTCTATGGGGCGGCCACCTTCTTAGTGGCCCTTAAGCCTAATGATGGTGGTGGTCTTCCTCGGCCGGAGAGATCTGACAATAAAGGCTATTTTCCTGGCATTCTGCGCACTCCATCTGCAGAACCGTGTGCTTTATGCCGAGCCCTTCAAGCTTTTCTTCGATGGCTTTTCTTACGCCATCCGTCTGGCTTATCCTTAGGTCATTCACCAGGACATGCGCGGAGAGCGCCGGTATTCCGTGTCCGATAGACCAGACGTGTACATCGTGCACGCCTTTCACATTTTCCATGGCGCAGATCATCCTCGAAATCTCCTCCGCATGAAACCCGAGCGGACTAAGTTCGAGAAATACCCAGAGCACCTCTTTAATCACGGACCAGCTTCCCACAATGATGACGAGGCCAACGAGGATGCTCACGACAGGATCAACCATGTACCATCCGGTAAATGCGATGACCACCGCCGCAACGATCACGCCTGCGGACGTGAGCGTATCGCCCACCACGTGAAGCCAGGCGCTCTTGATATTAAGGTTTCCGTGGCCCTCTCCCAGTATCCACATCATGAGCGCATTGCCGGCGAGACCGGCGATCGCAACGACCAGCATGGTACCCGTGTTGATCTGAGGCGGCAGAGAGAACCTTTTGTACGCCTCGATAAAAATAAAGATAGAAATCACGACCAGGGCGCATCCGTTTACCAGAGCGGCAAGCAATCCTATCCGCTGGTGGCCGTAGGTCGCACGATAGTTCGATGGCCTGCGGCTGATGTACGAGGCGATCAAGCTCAAGGCAAGGGCAAATATATCGGTAAATACGTGGCCCGCGTCGCTCAAAAGGGCGAGGCTGTTGCTTAAGATTCCGCCGACTATTTCTCCGGCACAGACAATAAAGCTAATAACGATAGCCCAGATAAGGCGCGTCTCGTGATCAGTTCTCGGTTCCATACTGACCTTTTATACCACTAAACTCTCTTCCTTTCCAAATCCTGTAGATCACCGGATAGATAATCAACTCCAATATGGTCGACGTGATTACCCCGCCAACCATGGGGGCGGCGATCCTTTTCATCACATCCGATGCTGCACCATGGCTGAACATGATGGGGATGAGGCCCGCGAGGATCACGCTCACCGTCATGATCTTTGGTCTTATCATTTTTACCGCTCCATGCGTGATAGCGTCTTTGAGGCCCGCGATGTCCGTAAGTTTCCCCTGGTTTTTCCACGGGTCATAGGCGAGATCCAGGTAGAGGAGCATGACCACTCCGGTCTCCGCATCGAGACCGGCGAGCGCAATGATGCCAACCCAGACCGCGATGCTCATATTATAGTTCAAAAGATAAAGGAACCAGAACGAACCGACGAGCGAGAAGGGGACCGCGAGGAGCACGATTGCCGTCTTGGTCACTGACCGTGTGTTGAGATAGATGAGAACAAATATGATGAGCAGCGTGAGTGGGATTACCATCTTGAGACGTTCGTGCGTCTTCACGAGATATTCATAGTCACCGCTCCATTCCAGACGGTAACCTTCGGGTATCTTGAGCGAGGCGACCCTCTTTCTCGCTTCCTCCACATACCCGCCCACGTCGCGGCCGCTGAAATCTATAAAGACGTAGGAGGTGAGAAGTCCCTGCTCACTCTTGATGGCCGTGGGACCTTTGACGACCTTGATATCGGCAAGTTGCGAGAGGGGGATCTCGGCGATCTGTGTCGGGACTTGAGCGTTTGTGGCCTGAGTGAGCTTTCCCGAACCCATTGCCTTACCACCCTCGGCGCCTCCGATACTCACCGGAACGAGCACCCCAGTAACGGGCGATGACATCGGCCTTAACAGGCTATATAATTTAGCGGGTGCGTGTGTATCCAAATGCATAAAGATCATACATAGAACGGGCGGAGGATCGCATAAGATGGTTACCATAATTCTCTATATGTTGCTCGGCATGGCAGCGGGCATTACGAGCGGTTTTATCGGTATCGGCGGCGGGGTCATCATTATTCCCATCTTTGTCCTGTTGTTTGGCTTCACGCAGCAACAGGCCCAGGG
>DATKMQ010000139.1 GCA_035541755.1 Syntrophorhabdaceae bacterium | reverse complement strand
GTCTGGATGAACTTCATCACCTTTCCTGCAAGCTCCACGGCCTCCTCGGAATTATAGGGGATGCCTAATCGGATGAGCATGTCAGCCCAGCCCATAACGCCCAGCCCTATCTTCCTGTTCGCCTTTGTCATCTCATCGATGACCGGAAGGGGATACTTGTTTACGTCTATTACGTTGTCGAGGAAGTGCACGGCATTCCACGCCGTATTCTTAAGCAGACTCCAGTCCACTTCCGAATCCTCAGTCACCATTTTCGCAAGGTTTATGGAGCCGAGATTGCACGACTCGTTGGGAAGAAGAGGCTGCTCCCCGCAAGGGTTTGTTGATTCGATCTCCCCGACATGGGGCGTTGGGTTTGCCGCATTGATCCTGTCGAGGAAGACAATGCCGGGCTCCCCGTTTTTCCATGCCTGAGCCACAACAGCGTTGAACACGTCTCTTGCCTTAAGCATTCCTGCAACTTTTTTTGTGCGCGGATTGACAAGGTCGTATTCCCCATCTGTCTCCAAAGCCTTCATGAACTCCTCGGTGAGGCCGACAGAGATGTTGAAGTTATTGAAAGTCTTACTATCGTCCTTGCACTTAATGAAGGTCATGATGTCGGGATGATCCACCCTCAGAAGTCCCATGTTTGCGCCACGGCGTGTCCCTCCCTGCTTCACCGTATCGGTTGCCTGGTTGAACACTGCCATAAACGAAATGGGTCCCGAGGATACTCCCTTTGTGGAGCCAACGACATCGCCTCTGGGTCTCAGTCTCGAAAAACTGAATCCCGTTCCTCCCCCTGTCTTGTGGATGATGGCCGCATACTTTACCGCGTCGAATATCTCTTCCATTGAATCGCCAACAGGGAGGACGAAACAGGCGCTCAGTTGACCGAGGCGTTTTCCCGCATTCATGAGCGTGGGGCTGTTTGGGAGAAATAGAAGTGAGGTCATCATGTCGTAGAACTGCTCTTCCGTCTCTTCCGCCTCGGCAGATGTCTTGCCATAGCGCAGGTCCCCAGAGGCCACGGTCCTCGCTACTCTCCGGAAGAGTTCCTCGCACGTCTCGATGATGAGCCCTTGTTCGTTCCTCGTGAGGTATCTCTTTTCGAGAACCTTGAAGGCGTTCCGAGAGAGGGGAAGTTTGCCTCCCAAATCGATTTCGACTGTTTTACCGCCGACCTCTCCGACAGAAATGTCTAATGCGATCTCGGAACGGCCATCTCCGGCAGCTTCTTCTGTAGAGCTTTTCTGCATAGCTCTCACCTCCTTTCCGAATTTCGTAACTTTGCTTCTATGCATTGCTGCAGGTCCCTGGCGGTCACTCTCACTTCGGAGTCTTCCTACACTTTTTCTGCATGTCTCAGTAGGAATAGGAAACAGGCAGAGTCCGGATACCGGATACCAGGACACACTCCTTGGCCTTTCTTACTAAATATTACATAGATAACAGGAAAGACAGCAGAATGGTAGGTGATAAATCTACACTGACAAGGGGTGGGCGAAAGGTGCACTATCGGATCACAGCAGGGACTTCTTTCTAATTTCTCCGCCAATAGAAGTATCTAAATTGACCTCCCAGACCTCACTTTTTTTCATGGGCATTCTGTATCGGACGACCACAGGTGTTTAACAAGCCGTGACGTGGTGTGCTTCACCCATCCCCAGCGCCGGCCCGAAGTTTTCCCTCCACAGCGAAAATACTTCCTCAGAAACCGAGAGACCTTGCTGAAATGTGACTCAACAAGGTCTCTCGCAAGTAAATTATTTCTATTTCACTTTGTCTATGAACGCTTTTGCCGCTGCAAGATAGTCCTTGACGGCGTGAACATGCAATATGTCAGCACGATAATACCCCGCTATGTGTAGCGCATCATATAGCTGATCGAACTCCTTCATTAATTTGCCGTTGTGGACGCCGAAGTGTTTCTTTAGGGCTTTCTGGTACTCTTCCACCTTTTTAGGCAATTCTTTCTTGATGTACCCGCGGGCAAGGAGTGCTTCGTTGATCGCTTCCAAAAGCGCGAGATATGCAGTGCCAAATGCCTCACGAACAGGCTTCTTGTCAGCATAAAACTTGCCTTCTATCGGAGCGGTCTTAAGTATCTCCCTTGCATTTGTCAGATATCGTATAGCCTCTCTCAAATTATCACTCCTTTCCGTAATCTTACATTACCATAAACAACTCAAAAAATCTCCCAACTTAGCCATGCCGTGACAAATAGATCTTCCTCATAAGGAGTCTCTCTTTATTTGGAGCCACAGAACATGCATGGTCTGCCAGACGCTATTTTCCGGCAGGTCCTCGATGAGACACCCTAATGCTGAACCATAAAAGGAACCCCGAAGGCGCTACCTCTCAGGAAATTGAGATCAATGCCTCATAATTCCCACTCTTTGCTCTACAGACTGCTTTCCAAGCTATTTCCACATACGCTCATCGAGTGTAAAAGGCTGTGGCTTACCGATCCGCATCCTTTTAAAATCGCCGTGGTTTGGGTTAAGAAGAAGGTTGTACTCCTCCTGAACAATCGCGGAGGGCACACGCAGTACCGCCGAGGATCCCTTTTGCACCCATTCCGTCCCGATATCTTTCGTCGAATTCGATGGAGGCGATATTCTCCAGTCAAAGTTTAAATCCTTAATGGAAATTTCGATTATTTTCAGGTGCGACGGAATCTCAACGGGAATTGCAAGGAGTGATTTGGTGAGCTTTATATCTTTCCTCGTGAAGTGAACAAACAGCTCTAAGGCTGCCAGCGAGAGAGTTTCCCTGACATAGACAACAGGTGTCCCGACGTGGTTCCAACGGCCGCCGCCAAGCCGTGCCCCCTCTCCCGTAAAGGCATCGGCCAACCGTTTTTTCCGTACGATTCGCCATGCCCTCCTCACGAAATGACTCCGTAGTCAATACGTATAAGCAACTCCTCGACCTCGCGGACACCAGCATCCGTCTGAAGCATGTCAAACGGAACGCGACCATCAAGACCATACTGGGGGCTGTTCAACCACTCAAGCGCTTCCTTCTTGCCCTCAAATACATCCTCGGCAAGCGCTACAA
>DATKMQ010000138.1 GCA_035541755.1 Syntrophorhabdaceae bacterium | reverse complement strand
GGAAAACGACTCGCATAACGAGATTCATGTAAGGATAGGCATACATTTCGGCAAAGTAATCATCGAGGAAAAGGACATCTACGGCGATGTGGTCAATGTAGCCGCAAAATTGACCAATCTGGCAAACGGAGACCAGATATTCGTGTCCCACGAAGTGTATGAGCTGACCAAGGACATGCCACTCGTTTATTTTGAGCTCATCAACTTCTGGAATATGAAGAACGTACCGACGGGCCTCACCATATACAAAGTTGTCTGGGAAAAGGCGTCAGTCTTTAAGCCCGATACATCGTCAACCCTGTATTTGTGCCCGTTGGAAACGCCCGGGAGCAATGATCCGGTTAGCCCTTATCAACAAATATGGAATAGCTTCGCCGCCACAAAAAACCATTTGCTTGCTAAAAAGCACCAATCGGAGCATACCTTACCCGATAAGACCGTGATACTCACATATGCCGACAGTCTGACGGCTTTTGAAGTATCGGAACGCCTGTTCCTGTATCTTAACCAGGAAGCCAAGAGGCTGGGTTGCGATACGCACCCGATCGTCTCAATGGTTCTCGCTAAGAACGCCGACACAAAAGGGGAGCTTCTACCCGTAAGACAGATCATGAAGGCCCCCGGAGAATTGAACACAGGCGGTATTTACCTGACAAGACAGTCCTATAACGACATAATAAAACGGAGAGATATTCTCGTTTCGCCACATCCAGAGGAGCGTCCGGAATTGCCATTCTACAAATACGTAAATGGGGCGCAGCAACAGAGCTCTCCTCAACTGCAACTGATTCTCAAGCGAACGTCTTCCGAAAAGAATCTGGACCCGTGTTTCTATTGTGGCGATATGCACCATCTTTCTAAAGACTGTCCTTCCAAGATGTTTGTTGAGCCTATGCGAGCCATCCATGAAGTCGGGTATCTTTCGGTCGCCGAGATCAATAGCATGTTTCTTCGACAGCAAGAATCGAATGCACACGTGGAGCAAGCCGGGCTCGCTTCTCGCCAGGACAAAACCCGCAATGAAGAGGAACTCGTCGCCAAATCCATGTACGAGCTCAAGAAGGTCTATCAATTGCCCTTCTTGAGGACCATATGGGACAGTCCGGAGAGTGAATGGGACAGGGCTAAACGGAATCAGAGCGCCGGCCAGGGAGGCTTCGCTTGGCTCGCCCAGGATTCACTCAGGGTTTCCGACTACAAGAACACCGAATTGCTCCTCAAAAACGCCCTGGAAAAGAACGCAAGGGATTACAAGCCGCATTGTATTTCAGGCTTTCTCGATATAGAGCGCAACAATTTCGCGAGCGCCATCAATGATTTCGATACAGCCCTGAGATTAGCCCCAACAACTCCTCAGCGGATCTTTATCCAGCTTTTGCAGTCTCGAATTTACGTGCTACTCAATAACAGTCTTAAGGCCCAGGAGAAAGTGCATAAGATCCTGTCCACAGATCCGAATTGCGCGGAAGCATTCTATCTGGATATCCTGTTGAAGCTGCAGCAAAAGAAGGAAAAATCGGCCATCCCCAGGCTCTCAAGGCTCGTAAAAAGTGACCGGGCATATTTCGTGATTGCCCTCATTGATCCGGATATGGCGCCCTATAGCAACTTTGTCCTCGAAGAATTAACCAGGCTATTGAGCCAGGCAAGGGCCGACGCAGAGTATTCCCTGGCTGATGCCATAACGAAGATAAACAACACGCAAACCATACTTACCGAAAAGGACGGTGAGTATATTAAGACAACCATGGCGCGCATCGATGATCTGGCGAAGTCTGGAAGCTACTTCGGCTATCTGGATATGATCGAACTTGCTTACACCGTTATCTCCATCTGCAACAATACGCTTAAGGAACAAAAAAAGGACCTTTCGGAATTCGTCACAAAGCTGAGAAGACGCCTCCAAAGAAATCTGGCGATTGTGCTTAACCATCCCTTTCCGTATTTTTCTTTGAACACCCTATCAAGGCTCAAAATGCTTAAATCCGGGATGGATGACTTAGGAGAGGTGGGCACCTACACCGCGTCCTGGCAATTCGATACCTGTCTTAAACAATGTACCAAAATCTCTCAGGAGATTGATCGGATGGAGCCTGCATTAAGAAGGCTCGACGTGTTGCAACAAGGCATTGCCATGTTCTTCCGTTTTTTGAAGTACTCATCCATGTGCCTCTCGATCGTCTTCTGTATTGGCGTCTTTATCCTGCCCTTCTTTACCGGCACTATAAACGGACTGCTTTCTAAACTCGACATGACCTCGCTGCCTAATGCATCAGCTCTTCAAAAGGTCTTTCTCATCAGCGGGACAGGTTTAAGTCTCGTTACTTCCTTTTTGCTTATGTTGAAAAGAGCGTCAAAAGAAAAATCTGTCCGATAAGTAGTATTTCTACGGACCCTTCTTCTTTTCGTATCGTCTGCATTCAAGGCCGGATGCCTGCAAGACGACTCGGGAAGGAATTTCTTTGGATTTGAAGCCCATGGCCCTGCATCCCCTGGAATATTGCTTGTCCCACGTAATATAGAAGTGCCTACAGTTGAAACATTCAGATTTCTTCGCCCTGTCGGACATATCTTTTGTCTTCCCGGTAATGTTACCACAATTCTGCGCACGTTCAAAAGGAGTCGCTTGTTTAAGCGTGTTGCCGCGGATTTTCTCATACAAACTATTTGACACGGTCTGTGTTTATGCTATACCATCAATATAGGTTGGGCCCGGCATCTCATGACTGTTGAAAATAAAATACTTGTTATAGACGACGACAAAGCGGTGAGGCTCGTCTTGAGCACCATCCTGAAAAAAAACAGTTATCTGCCCGTCGAAGCTCGTGACGGTCGTGAAGCGCTCGATGTATACAGAACAGAACGCGCTAGCGCAATTCTTCTGGACCTCAAGATGCCGGGGATGGATGGAATCGAGACGTTACAGGAGTTAAAGAAGATCGATCCTCACGTGCCGATCATAATCATTACGGGATATGCCGATATCCCGACTGCCGTGAAAACGATAAAACTGGGCGCCTACGACTTTCTTACCAAACCTCCCCAGGTTGACAAGTTAATCCTCATTCTCGATAGGGCCATAGAAAATTACGAGTTGCACAAGGCGCTAAGTAATCTCGATACTACGGTGGATACTTCTCTCGAATGGGTCTTTGGCAAGAGCGAAGCTATGCGAGATGTCATTCACCAGGTACGGCAGGTAGCGAGAAGCGATTTTTCCGTGATAATTCAGGGCGAAACCGGTACAGGCAAATCTGTCGTGGCGCAAACAATCCATAATCTGAGCAAGCGGGCCAAGCAGCAATTCCAGTCTGTAGACGTAGGCGCCATTCCGGAGAACCTTATCGAAAGTGAGCTCTTCGGCCACGAAAGAGGCGCCTTCACCGGCGCGGACAAAAAGAGAATCGGTTTCTTTGAAATCGCTCAGGGTGGAACGATATTTATCGATGAATTGGAGAACATGCCTTTACAGCTCCAAAGCAAATTACTGAGGGCGGTAGAGGAAAAGAAGATCTACCCGGTCGGCAACTCAAAGCCTGTAGGTATCGATGTCAGGATTATCGCGGCTACCAACTCTGACATCAAGCAATCGGTGCGCGAAAAGAGGTTCCGCGAAGACCTGTTTTTCAGACTCAGCGAATTCATTATCACCGTGCCGAAGCTAAAGGACAGGACAGAAGATATTCCCTTCATGGCCATGAAGTTCTTTACAAAGGCCTCCATAGAGCTTGGCAAGCAGATGCGCGAGATCAGCAAAGAGACCATCGCTCTGTTGCAGGGCTATTCGTGGCCCGGCAATGTGCGCGAACTGAAAAATGTTATCAGAAGGGCTGTGCTCCTGGCCCAGAACGATGTGATAAAACCGAGTGATATTGAATTTCTCATAGAAGAAACCCAGAACGGCCAGGACCATCTCCCCTTGCTCCCCCTGAAAGAGCTTACCGCAAGGGTTACGAGAGACGCTGAAAAACAGGCTATCCAGCATATTTTGACGCTCACCAGGGGAAACAAGACCAAGGCCGCTTCGATTCTTAAAGTCGATTACAAGACTCTTCTTACGAAGATAAAACAATACGGCCTCACCAACCTGTGAGAGATGCTTCCAAATGAGATTGTGGAACCCGCGCCCTACTATATGGAATTGATTACCTAATATCCTACTTTCCATCAAAACCAGATTCTAATTATTTCAATATGTTACGTTTTGGCATGGTATTTGCTATAACCTTATCAACATGAAAGCGGCTCAGGGTATCAGACAAAAGTTGAATGCATTAAGCTGGCTCACGGAATTCGCCTTTCAGGCGAGAAATTATCTGACCTTTCAAGTGTCCTCCACAAACGAAGCCTCTTACACGCAGGAAGTACACAAAACAAACGTTTTGTTCAACATGCTCGCCACAAAAACCGAAAGAGAAGCGGAACATCTCCCCCCCAATACGTCTGCTTCTTTTTCCCCTGCACAAGAGGCTTCGTTATCTTATTCCCCAGGGGTAGTAAAAACCCCACCAAGCTTCTGATCATTTCCGGAAGGCGATAGGCTATATTCAAGCCCTCCGATTTATGAGGAACCGGCCTGTCAGACCATGGTTCTTAAGGCGCACGCCGAATTCTATAGCATGTGCACTTGAATGGAGATTTGTCTCTATGCGATCATGCCTTCTCACCGCTCATATTGACGCTCATTCCAAAAAAATAATGCGCGACAAAAACATACGGATATTAATCCTCGATGATCAGGAATCGGTG
>DATKMQ010000137.1 GCA_035541755.1 Syntrophorhabdaceae bacterium | reverse complement strand
AAGCCCCTTCAGTGGCAGGGGATGGTGAATGAAATTATTTCCCGCAAACCTGTGAGAAAACTCGCTGATGTCAAAGGCCTGCGAATAAAAGTCATTGGGGACTACTCCAAGGTGTTCGCTGCGCTTGGCGCGGAAGGTGTGTCCATCTCCAATGCCGATGTATATGTAAACATGCAAAAGGGGATTCTGGATGCCACGACTGCGCCCATGGAGGTCGTCGAATCTCTAAAGTTTGCTGATGTAGCAAAATATGTTCCGATGTTCGGTTTCTATCCGGCTCCACAATCACAGCGGGCCATGAACCTCTCCAAATGGAAGAGCCTTCCGCCCGATATCCAGAAGGTCTTCGAGAACAACGTAGACTATTGGGAACAAGTGACCCTTGAAGCCGTGGCAGCAGCAAACGCGCACGCTATGGAATTCGGCAAGAAGGCCGGAGTAGAATTCATACCCATATCGGCAGAAGACAAAGCCAAGCTGCAAACGCTGACTGTTTCGATAGCGGAGAAAGACGCGAAGGACCTCGATGCCAAAGGAATTCGTGCGACGCAGATCCTGCAAGAGTCGCAGAGACTTATCAAACAATACGCCAAGTAATGGTGCGAGGCCGTCGTTGGCTTGCCAGGCGGACACAGGATATGAAGATGTTTCGAGCGGAGTGCGATGGGTTGTGTTCCCGCCCGCTCGAAACATACCCGCTCTCCATGATGTTTTTTCCTCAAGTTTAGAGGAAAGCACGTTTTTGCGGCGTCACATGACTAAGAAGAAATGGAGGTTGATAACATGCAATACGAAGCCCTAAATCCTCGCGGAGACGTTGATCCGGTACACACCATCGGACTCCAACCCAGAGTGAAGAACCTGAACAATATCACCCTGGGTTTATATGCGACCTTTAAAATACACTGGGTCCAGATCCTCGATGAAATCGGTCGGCAATTACAGCATCGCTACCCCAAGATGAAGATTGCCCGTTTTCAATATACCAAGGATTTGAACGCGTACACGCAAGTGGCAGAAGTCGCGAAAGATCCGGAAGTGAGGCCCGCCTTTGAGAAGTGGCTGAAAGGAGTGGATGCCGTGCTCACGGCCAATGGTGATGCGGGCTCCTGTACCCTTTACCTAACGTACAACACGACGCTGGTGGAAAGGCTGGGCAAACCGGTTGTTATGATGTTGAAAGACCAGTACTTGGACATCTTCAAGCGGGCGGCCGCATTGAGAGGCGTTCCGGCAATGAGGCATGTATTTCTTGATATCCCGGACATTTCGGATAACAAGAACATTGATCACTGGATGGGGGGAGAGCTTTCACGGCGTGTGGCCGCGGTGCTGGACGACATTGTCGCCGCGCTTACCAAACCACTTACCCCCGAAGAAAAAAACCCGCCCAAACCACCAAAGGCTCTGCCGAGAATAGTGGTGAAGGGGAATATCCAGAAAGTAAACGACTTTTTCTATGACCGTGGCTGGTCATACGGCATGCCTATCGTACCGCCAACGGAGGAGTCCGTCAAAGAGATGTTAAGGGGGACCGATCTGCCGCCAGACCACGTGGTGGCCAAGATCCCGCTCATGAACGGCAAAGCTACCGTGGAAAAGGTTGCAATTAATGCGGTCATGGCCGGGTGTCGTCCAACCCATATGCCGGTCTTGATAGCCGCGGTGGAAGCAATGGTCGATCCTAGGATGTGGCTCGAAGCCTATACTTGCAGCGTGGCGTCGTGGGCGCCGCTTTTGATTGTGAACGGGCCGATCCGGAATGACCTCAATATTAATAGCGCCGGAGGTGTTTTCAGCCCGTACTACCGGGCTAACGCAGCCATAGGACATACGTTAGGTCTTTTGATTATGAATATTGCCGGTATACAGGGCGGGATTGATGATAAAGGATGGTGCGGACACGAAGGTCGTTTTGGCATATGTATCGGCGAGAACGAAGAGGAAAGCCCCTGGGAGCCGCTGCATCAGTTCTATGGTTTCAATAAAGAAGAGAGCGCGGTCACGCTCTTTTTCCCGAACTCACGTCAGTTCATGTTCTTTGGCGATGACCCCGCCGCCATGCTGCAAACGCTTTGTGATGGCCTTCAACCAATGGGTTTTGACCCGGGATGTGCCTTCATTATGGCTCCCTCAGCCGCGCGAATATTACACAATTACGGCATGTCAAGGAAGGACTTCAGGTCCTACATTGTGGAATATGCCCGGAGACCGGCTCCCGAGGTAAACTTACGTTGGATGAGGGGTAACAACCATCTGCCTAAAACAGTCGTGTTGCCGGCGGAACCTTCAAGAACAGTCCGGAAGTTCTTTAGCGACTTGCACCTGCCCGTAGTAATCGCGGGGATGAGCTATGGAAATGGCATTGTCGCGTACGGAGGAGGCGGTGACCATGGCGGTCCGGTAACTCACAAGATAACGCTGCCAAAGAATTGGAAGAAACTTGTGGCTGAGTACAAGGACAACAAGCCTCAATACAAGTGATGTGTCAGAAGGCTCACGAGCAAGAAAGAAAAAACAGTTTGCCATCACGTTATCGTAACTAGTAACTAGGAGGGAGAGATGGAATATGAGGTTTTAAGCCCTTGGGCCGAAAAAGACAACATAGCAAGGGGACTTCAGCCGAGAATAGCTAATCTGGAGAATAAGACAATCGGCATGTTTTATTATTTCTTCAACTCTCATGTTGCAATCTTGCGGGAAATAGAGAGACAGCTCAAAGAGAAATTTCCCACACTCAAGTTCAGCTACTATCAGTACACTGTAGAAACCAGTGAAATTGAGCATGACGCAACCCACAGGGAATCATTTGAAGAGTGGGTAAAAGAGGTGGATACGGTTATCAGTGTCTACGGTAATATCCCTTCCCCTACGCTCTACATTGCGTATAATACAGCCTATATTGAGAGGCTGGGCAAACCCGCTATCATACTGACGGGCCAGGCAGGCGTGAATATGGCCCGGTCCGGAGTCTCGGCTAAAGGCTTTCCTGAACTGCGTGTCTTAACGGTGGATTTGCCGCATATAAGCTTTGGTGCCTCAGGCGAAATACAGGACATGTTCATACCTGGGATTGCCAAGGCCCTGCACCAAATCATAGAAGCGCTGACAAAACCGTTAACCGAACAGGAAAAGTCACCGATCAAGGGCGCTGAAAAGGCCTCGAGGATCATCTACAAAGGCGGACTGGAAGATGTTAACAGGTTTTTTTACAAGAACGGATGGTCTTATGGAATGCCTGTTATACCGCCAACTGAAGAGGCGGTCAGGGAAATGCTAACAGGGACAGACTTGCCAGCCGATCATGTCGTAGCCACTTTACCGCCGATGCTGGGCAAGGCCACGGTAGAGAAGATCGCCATCAACGCGGTAATGGCCGGATGCCTCCCTACCTACTTGCCGGTGCTGATAGCCGGTGTAAAGGCTATGGTAGATCCACGCATAAAGCTGGAAGGTTATACCTGCAGCATGGGGTGCTGGGAAGCCTTTTGGATTGTTAACGGCCCTGTTCGTCAGGCATTGCACATTAATAGCGGCAAAGCGCTGATGAGCCCGTACTTCCGGCCTAATGCCACAATAGGACTTGCCCTGGGGTTAATACTGATGAACGTGAGCGGCGTACGCACCGGCATGGAAGAAGGGGCTGCGATCGGGCACGAAGGCAAATTCGGTGTCTGTTTTGCCGAGAACGAAGAGATGAGCCCCTGGGAGCCTTTGCATGTTCAATACGGCTTCAAGAAAGAAGACAGTACGATCACTTCTTTTTGGCCCAACAACCGATCGTTCTGGCAGGTTCGGGGCACCGAAAACATCCTAAATACCATAACGGAAAATATTCCCGCTTTCGGGTTCGACCCGGGATGTGCGTTCATTCTCGTGCCTTCAGTGGCTAAAGATTTGGCTGATTCAGGTTATACCAAGAAAGATTTTATGAATTACGTTCAGGAGTATGCCCGCAAACCCATTGACGAATCATATCTGGATTGGCTTGTAAATGCCCACCATCCGAGCAAAGGCTTAGTGCTTCCGCAGGCGTCCTGCAAATCCAGCATGCGCCGTTTTTTTAGTACAGAACACATGATAACGGTTGTGGCGGGCAGCCATGACTACTTTTCGTTTGATATAGCGGCCTATGGCGGGGGCGGTGATCACGGTGGACCGGCCATTACAAAGATGGAACTACCGACAAAATGGGAGCAGCTCGTCAAAAAGTACGATGATATAGTACCCCATTACGGCAGATATTAGGCAGATGGCCACTCAAAGGCAGGCGGTACGGAATTGGAGCAACGAAACAGGACCCGGCAAGATTCCCCGGTCCTTGGTGATCTACCTTGAGAGTGTCTAATTATCATAAGGAGGAGAGAATGATGGTCACTTTAGAAGAAAGAATTGCAAAATTGGAACTGGAGATACAACGCGCTCAGGCTGCTACCGAAGTCCTGAACTGTATCGGACGCTATGAGGGCGTCCACAAACCTATGACTATGCACCTAACCCCTGAGGTGTTCGCGCTTTCCACGGCCGACGTATCCATGGAAGTTTCCGACTGGGGCGTATTTGTGGGACCCGAAGCTATCAAATTCCAGTTTGGACAAATGATGCAGGAAGAGCTTATCGGCTGTATGTTTGATCACTACATTGCAACTCCTATTATCGTTGTCGCGGGCGATGGCAAGACGGCAAGAGCGAAATTTGACTCTCCCGGACATGAGACCCAAATTGACGCGAATGGCGGTCGTAAGTGCTACTGGACCTGGGGCAGTTACAGCGCCGACTTTATCAGGGAAGCAGACGGTAGGTGGAGGATCTGGCACTTAAAATGGTGGAGAACGTTCCGCACTGACTACTATAAAAGCTGGGCTGACGACTGGCAGAATATCATGACCGGACCTGCCCACGAGCATGATTGGGCAGTTGAACCATGCACCTTCTTCCATCCTTATGATACGAAGACTGAGCGCTGGCCCTTCCCTCTTCCTCCCGAACCCTACGAAACCTATGAAGGTACTATGCTCGACTGGGCCTTCGGCGGCGATAAATATAAGGGGATTAAGGAAGCATATTTTCAAAAATACGGGACCCCGACCGGCGCATTCGAATTCGCTCACGGCCGCAAGGCCGGCATCAACCTCAATAACCCGGCCGGTGCAAGCTTTAAGGTCACGCGAGATGGTAGCCATATTGACACGGGTTTGGCTTTGGATGGCTCCAAGAAAGAAAAGTGAGGAGGAGAGTAAACCAAGATGATTCTCACAAATCGTTAGTCGGAAAGACTAACTTTTAGGGGTCATACAATAATGGGGTTGATCCGGGGTAGCTCGGGCGCAGCACCGGCCGGATGTCGAGCGGAAAGGAGAAACGATTATGGTGAAAGGCGATAGAGGAAAAGTCGTGCGGGTTGATTTGAGCACACAAGCAATCACGTATGACTATGTGGACGAAGTGACTGCAAGGAAATATGTCGGCGGAAGCGGCCTCGCAGCCAAAATACTCTGGGATGAGACAACACCCAACACTCATCCTTTGTCGCCGGAGAACTTACTTATGTTCATGACCGGTCCCCTCACAGGCACCATTGTGCCGTCAAGCAGCCGTTACGTTGTCGCCGGAATCTCCCCGTTGACCGGCATTTGGGGCAAGGCTACGGTCGGAGGCAAGTTGGCCTACGAGCTCAGGCATGGCGGGTTTGATGGTATCGTGGTCAAAGGTAAGGCACAAAAGCCTGTATATCTTTGGTTTCATGATGGGGAAGCTACAATTCGTGATTCAGCGCATATATGGGGCAGAGATGTCTACGAAGCGGCTGAGCTTCTCAGAGGAGAAACCGATAAGAATGCTGGAATTGCCTGTATCGGCCCCGCAGGAGAGAAACAAGTGAAAATAGCCTGCATTATCGGTGACGGGAAAGCAGGAAGGGCGGGGGCACGATGCGGGTTGGGCGCGCTTATGGGAGCGAAAAATTTGAAAGCGATTGTAGCAAGAGGGACATTCCCCGTACATGTCAAGAGCAGGGAGCGGCTGCAACGTAGCGTCAGAAAGCTCTATGCTATCTATCCTCCACGACACGAGGATAAAACAATCGTACGCGAAGCGCAAGCTATCCTGAAGAGCATTGTTCCAGTCGGCGGTTTCCCCGTTAAGAACTGGACGGAGGGCACCTTTGGGGAAGAATTGTGTAGAATGGCTGATGATACAGAAAGAGCAAAGCCCATCTTCTGCAAAGGTTGCCCATACGGTTGTGGAGAGTCGCTCTATACTCCCGATGGGGAGAGGCACGTGGTGTGGGAAGCCTGGGGCCCCTTGGGAACCAATTGTCTCATAGACAACATGGAAACACTGCAGGAAGCGTATAGCTTTTGTAATAAATATGGTCTTGATTCCATATCAACCGGAGGTGTTATCGCTTTTGCGATGGAGTGTTTTGACAAGGGTCTTATCACAAAAAAGGATACCGATGGTATTGATTTGCACTGGGGTAATCACGAGGCCATGCTTGAAATGGTGAAACAAATAGGAAGGAGAGAGGGCTTTGGTGAGCTATTGGGTGATGGTGTCAGGATAGCCGCCGAGCGAATCGGCGGATGCGCGGCTGAATACGCGATTCACACTAAAGGATTAGAATACCCGGCGCATGACCCGAGAGCGGCAATGGGCGGGGCCCTGGCATATGCGACCGGTAGTATCGGAGCCTGTCACATAGAGGCTGCAGGAATTAAAGGGATAGAGAATTATAGCGGAGGTACCACGGACAGAAGCTATCCGGACTTCGGATACAGTGAAACATTGAACCGCTTTGCTCTGGAGGGTAAGGCCGAGCTTGCCGCAAAGACACAGGATTGGGGTACCATGCTGGACTCATTGGTTATTTGTTACTTCGTATCGAGCAGATTACAACCATCCGACGTAATAAACTTGCTGAACTCTGTAACCGGTTGGGACATGGATCTGAAGGAGTTTATGTGCGCGGGTGAACGAGCATTTAATCTATTTCGCATGATCAACGTAAGACGTGGAATAAGCAGAAAAGATGACACGTTGCCGCCTCGGTTTCTCAGTCATAAAAGAGGCACGGGTGGAGCGGCAGACAGCCTCCCGTTTCTCGGCTCCATGCTCAATGAGTATTATCTTTACAGAGGATGGAGCGAAGAAGGGGTACCCACAAGAAAGACATTAACAAGACTGGGCCTTGAGCAATGCCCGGTGCCCAGGCCAAGAAAAAAGTGAGGGAGCTATCGATCCCGAACTACGACCCGTGAGGTTTTGACCTGCCCCCAATATCCTCCTTTTTCTGTCCAGATTCTAACACAGAGACTGGACTCGTTTATTGGGGGCAGGTCATCGGTATTCTACAGGAGTGGCAGAACCGATCCCTTCTTGAGATTCCGGATGATACAACCCTCTTTGATCAGATGAAGCATATTCAGGATATTGATATTGCCAATATGACCGAAAAGTTCTTCGCGGTTAAGGCCCTCTGCTTTGTGGTAGGCAAATTTGAAGTAGATGGGGGAGGGGATAATATGGCGGGGTATCAGCCTCGTCGGTATTGGGCCCTGTGAGTAGGGATTTCGCCTACAATTAGAGTCCTCGGACATGTCAAGAAAGACTGCGGATTACCAGGAAAAAGCTTTACTGATCAGTGTTCTGCGTCGAGCACCTTCCTCACCGTCTCAACAAGCTCAAGCTTTGCAAGGAGTTTCAGGAGTAGTTCCTTGATCCCCGCCGGGCGCTGTCCCGATTTACGCCATCGCTGTGGCTCTGAGGCGAGCCGCATACCAGTGAGTTCCGGCATGGTCTGGTCGGTGATGACGAGATCGAAGTCAGATGGGTCTTGGGAAAAGAGCTTTAACGCTTGGGTGCTGCTTGTCACGGACGGATTAAGGGAGAGGGCTTACGCCCCCTCCTTGTCGACTGTTAGAACCCATTCGACTAAACTGTCCAGCCAGAGAGCTGGCCGAGGGCGGGGTTGGCTTTCATGGCATGTTTCCGACATGAAACAAATACGCCAACACCCCTTCTGCTCACCATCTTAGGTAAATTCTATTGATTTACTTGGTGTACAGGTCAATAAGACGCCGCGTTTCATTGAGTATCTTCGTACCGGGAAGACCCTTAGCATCAAGGTCCTGAGCTTCCTTCAACGCTATCGGTTTAAATGGCGCATAGAACTTAGCAAGCTCTTCGTTCGATAGGGGTATAAACTCAATCCCTGATTTCTTTGCGCCATCTATGGCGCGTTTGTTGACTATATCGTATTCGGCATCATTTGCCTGGGCGTAGTATTCTATATTATTTTCAAGAACCCTCTTGATGTCAGGAGAAAGGCTATTATATTTTTCAAGGTTCATCACTCTCATTCCGGTGTGGGTTCGATACAAGTTAATCACTGTAACATACTTGGCAACATCGGTAAGTTTCAAGTCGTCGAGTCCGAAGTACGGCACAATCGCTCCATCCAGAATACCCTTCTGCATGGCCACATACACCTCTGAAGCTGCCACAGACAGGCCTTCAACTCCCAACTGCTTGAGTACCTCTGAAATGTCACCTGAGACCTTAATCCTAATGCCCTTCAGATCGGCGATTCTCCGAACCGGCTTCCTCGTGATGAGCTGGCTGGTATCGCCCGCCCAGCATAAAACCTTCATTCCCTTGTACTCTTTCTCAATCTCCGGGAACTTGACGCGCAGTTCTTTGAAGACCTTACCGCCTATCTCCTGGGTGGTACCGTAAAAAAAGAGCATGCTTGCCTTGGTGATTGGAAAACCACTTTTAGATGCTGTAGGATTGATGAGGGCTATGTCGATGGCTCCCTGAGTAACTTGTTCGGCCACATCCCTGCCCCCAATAATAGATCCTCCCCAATAAGGTTTGAATTTCACCAGGCCATTTGCTTCTTTTTCAACTTTGTCCATCCATCTCTTGTCAATTACGCTGAGCGCCGCATCGGCTCCATACGGAGTGCCGTAGGTCAACTCAACGACCTTCTTCTGCTGGGCCATGGTGGCTCCTGACAATCCAAGCGTGATAAAGCAGATAGTTGCCAAAAAAACTATTCCCCTCTTTGTTAACTTCATTTTCCTACCTCCCTTGTTTGTTTTTCTTGGCATTGCTTCTTCTAACTACATTTCACCCCTTCCCTTAGAAATAAAGTTCATCACAAGGTATGCCAGGGTTTTTTCGAGAGTCCGCTAATATCGGCATATACCACTTTCAGCTGAGTATAATGTTCAAGGCCAACGACACATGAACCGTCTCTGCCGATACCACTCTCCTTGTTGCCACCCCAAGGCAACTCCTTCAGATTCATCATGTGCTCATTGACCCAAACCGCTCCCGTATTTATCTCGCCCGCCAATCGTATCCCTTTGGCCAAATCTTTGGTCCAGACGGAAGCGCAAAGGCCGTAGCGGGTATCATTCGCGAGGTCCACCACTTTTTGCTCATCATCGAATTTAATTATGCACGCTACAGGGCCAAATATTTCTTCTCGGGCAATTCTCATTGTATGACTGACATCTCTGAATACAGTTGGCATAACATAATAGCCTCGATCCAACGGCGCTTTGGGTCTGTTTCCGCCAAGAACCACTGTGGCTCCTTCCTCTATGCCGATTCTTATGTAACCTTCAATCTTATCCCTGTGATCTTCACCAACTACCGGTCCCATCTGGGTAGAATCGTCAAAAGGATCGCCGACCTTGATCTTCCTCGTCTCACTTACAAGTTTATCCACAAATTCATCGTAAATTTTTGCATGAACATAAACCCTACCCGGTGAAGCACATATCTGACCGCTATTCGTGTTCTGACAGAAGGCCAGAGCTTCCGTTGCAGCATCAACGTCAGCATCTTCGAGTACTATAAAGGGATTCTTACCTCCAAGTTCCATAATAGTGTTCTTTACTGTCTTTGCAGCATGAGACAGGATATCCTTACCAGCCTCGGTGCTTCCTACAAACGATATAAGATCAACTTCAGGATGGGAAACCAGCGCCTTTCCTGTCAGGCCACCGGGCCCGGTAATTATATTGACAGCTCCTGGAGGCAGGTCGATCTTTTCAAGTAGCTCTGCGAGTTTCAGGGCAGACAGGCAATCAAGGCTTGCCGGCTTTATGACACAGGTATTGCCCACCGCCAAGTTTTTGGCCATCATTTGTACAGCGCCCGTGAAAGGCACATTCCAGGGAATAACGGCCGCGCAAACGCCGACCGGCTCCCGCGCAATGTAGCTTAGCGTGTTCCTCGTTGCAGGTACTTGTATACCCATGATTGCCTTGCTCATCGCCCCGGCGTATCCCAGGATATCGATTGATCGTAATATCAGAGATCTAGCCTGTTTTATTGGCCAGCCATGATCAAGTGTCTCGATCCGGACAATTTCTTCGGCATTCTCGGCGATGGCGTCGGCAATTAAACTTAGGATTTTTGCTCGATCAGAGGCAGTGTTGCGCGACCAGATAGGAAATGCTTTCCTCGCTGCTTCTACCGCTCTATCAACCTCGTCGTCGCCTGCAAGAGCAACTCTGGCAAATTCTTCCCCGTTCGCCGGGTTGACAACGGGAAAAGTCTTACCGGATTTTGCCTCAACCCATTTACCACCTATCCACATTCTGAAGTTCTGCATTTGACCACCTCCGCATTTGTTATGCGCATAAAATTCCAAATTACCTTTCTATAAAAAGAACAGCTGTCTATTCCGCCCATGCTCATCCAAGCGACGCATATCGATCGAACACAACAGATCTAATGAAAGTATCACCATAAGACGGTTAAGGTTTCTTCATCAATAAACTTCTCAACGATGCGCGGCTGTTAATCGCCAGTCACTTTTTGATTTGTCATGGTTGAGGTTGAAGCCCCTCAACACGTGAAGGCCTTTTACAGCTGTGCCTTACTTCCAATGGAAAGCAAGAGGCCTCACAAATCAATCAAAGGCACATACCCAACGGCCCAAAATCTGACGCTTCGTCATAGCGTCCACCACTTCGTTGATTTCCTGCAATTTGAACTTCCTGCCTATGAGCTTGTCCAGCTTGTAGTCTCCCCTCATTATTAAATCAACAAAGGCGGGGATATCCTCCTTGGGACTAATATTTCCATACACGGTCCCTTCGATCGAATTACAGTGATGGCCGAGAAAGAACGTCGGGAGGGCAGCAGTTGCTTCGGGTCCAGGAGCTCCGACCGGAATTAGCTTGCCCTTAGGGGCCAGTGCCCAGAAAGCCTGTACCACCGCTCCCGCGTCACCTGCAACCTCGAAGCAAAAACGTGCGCCCCCATCCGTAAGCTTCAGGATAATGGGGACAGGATCATCTTTACTGCTATTGATAAAGTGCGTGGCCCCGAATTCCCTCGCAACGTTTTCCTTGCTCCCTTCCAGGTCGACTGCAATGATGGGGTTTGCACCCCTCATTCTGCATCCCTGCACGACGTTGAGTCCGACACCGCCCACACCCCATATAGCAGCCGATTGCCCTGGTCTTACCTGAGCGACATTTGTTACGGCGCCAAATCCTGTTGGCATACAGCAGCCGAGGAAGCTGGCTTGATCCAGAGGCATGTCGTCTCTGATCTTGATGGCCGCTTCTTCTGGAAGAACCATATACTCAGCTAAACCAGAGATATACCCAGAATGCTTAAGGATCTCGCCGTTGGCATCCGACAATCTTGACGTAAAATCGAGGAGATTGCCTGTCCTTCTTGCCTCCGTGCTTGCCCTGCACAGATACGGCCAACCAGCTCTGCATTCGGGACAATGACCGCAGGCAATAAGCCAGGTGCCAATGACGTGGTCACCTTTATTCAAAGTGGTCACACCGGGCCCCATATCGACTACGATGCCCGATGCTTCGTGCCCTATTACCACGGGCATAGGGAATGGGGTGGTACCGTTAATGGCGCTAAGATCCGAATGGCAGAAACCGCAATACTCAGTCTTGACCAACACTTCTTTTTCCTTTGGTGCAGCGAGGTTGACCTCCTCAACGCTTATGGGCTGATTGACCGCTCTGCAAACCGCCGCTTTCATTCTCATGACCCTTCCTCCTTTATGCTTCTTCCCTTGGTTTGCTTCCCCCTTCATTAAGGAGGCGTGCGTTGGCCTTTGTACTGCCGCCTGTTCGTTGCCCGTCAAATATCAATAATGATTATTATAAACCCAAGATCTAAAAACAGTGATATGATAAAAATGTGATTATAATATGATTAGAGAACTCCTATAAGATAATAGACGTATTAAGTAAAAGATGTCATCGGCACTGCGGTCTGGCCGGTCCAAGACGGATGCATTTTGATTTCCACAGATAATTAGGCTATTATAAAATTGTGGCACAAACCAATAGCACCGAAATGGAGCGATTAAAGGCAGAACTGGTAGCGACCAAGGCCAGATACGATGCTTTGATTCGCATACAACCCGAGGCGGTCTGTCGTTGGCTTCCTGACACGACTTTGACTTTCATCAACGCGGATTATGCCAAAATCTGCGGCATGAACCCAGTTTCGCTTGTGGGTCGTAAATGGATTGAATTAGTACCAGAGAATGATGAACGTGAGAAAGTGCTCGGACTTGTCACGTCACGTGGCAGTCAGTCGCAGGTGATCTCTTACGAACACAGACTCTTGGGGCGGGATGGTAATACCACGTCCCTACGATGGACCACTTATCCGATCAAAGGTAATCAAGGACGCGTCACCGAATTCCATTCTACGGGTGTAAGACTGACGCAAGAAGCGCGGATCGCCAGAGATCTTCGGGAGAGCGAGCAAAGATTCTTTGACCTAGCCGATATCGCGCCGGTTGGTGTATATATGCTTGACGATACCAGTCCTATTTACGTTAACCAGCGATTCGCTGAGATGCACGGTTACACTCCTAAGGAGCTGTTAAAAAAAGATACACTCAAGGATTTGACTCATCCGGATGATTTAGCTAAGTCGGCAAGACGTCATAGAAGAAGGCTTTTAGCTGGCCCCGGTTTCGAGGAGAATTTCTGTTTTCGGGCACTAACTAAGACGGGTGAGATTATGTATCTTGAGAGATACAGCAAGGTGACCACCTACGGAGGGCGTCCCATCATTGTAGGTATTGCCATTGATGTCACGCAACAAAAAAACGATGAGGCAGAATTGCTGGATTACAGAAATCACCTTGAAAGGCGAGTCAAAGAAAAAACACTTGAACTCCGCAAGAGCAACAGTCAGCTTCGTGAAGATGTCAAGAGGCGAAAAAAGATTGAAAAAGATCTCGAGATCCAGTCCAAGCATCTTCAGGAACTCAATACGACTCTAAAGGTTATGCTTGAACAACGCGATAATGACAAAAAAGAGTTTGAAGAAAGAATTCTTCTCAACGTGAAAAACATGGTATTACCCCACCTCCGTCTTTTGAAGAAGACCAGGTTAGACCCAACGCAACAGATGCTCGCATATACAACCGAGGCTAATCTTGGCGAGATTATTGCTCCTTTCATGACAAGCATAAGCCGTTTTGGCTTCACTCCCACAGAAACGCTCATCATTTCGCTCATAAAACAGGGAAATACAAGTAAGCAGATAGCTCAAGCCCTCTCAGTCTGCCGGGATGCGGTCAGTCGTCATAGGTACAATATCAGACGAAAACTTGGCCTTAACAAGAGAGTTTCTAATTTACAATCTTACCTGAATGCACTTCAGTAAAAGGCGGTATGATTATCGTACTATCGTATAGCTCATCCGGTATTGCGTCAAGAATTAGAATAAAAGATATAGACATGATGTAGGAGGAAGATAATCATATTATGATCCAATTTTTATCATATTAAATTTGCGTTTGGAGTATGGCATACTATATTCTTGAAAATTGTATGAGATGAATATCCAGGGAGAATAGTACCATGAGGAAAACACAAGAAAAAGGGCAACAAGAACCTGATAAAGGGCTGCACGAAGAGAACATAGAAGTGCCAAAAGACGTATTAGAGGAAATAGAGATTGAAGACCTTACGGTGGATGGCATCTGCGGTGTCTACTGAGACCGGCAAGAAGGAAGACTGGAGGGGGCAAAGGGAAGCTCACTGCGTTGTCGCACCGGGAGTCAGAGCGAGAAGGGAGAGCTTCGGAATTCTTTTCTATCATAGCCGCAATGCGAAACTGACGTTCGTGAAATCGGGCAACCTTCTCGATTTGGTATGCACCAGCGACGGAATGTTGGTTCTTGGCGCACGCACGCGCCAAGAAGAAGATCAGGAGAGGATAGAACGCTTTATCACTTCTTTATTGAAGAAGGGTCTTATACTTGAAAAATCGATTTGCTGAAAATACTGTCCTTAAAGCCCCGGTCAATGTGACGTGGGAGGTTACCCGAGAGTGTAATCTCAAATGTCGCCATTGTCTCTCGGCAGATCTTTTGGACCTGTGCAGTCAAGAACTCACGTTCGATCAGTGCCGGTCTCTCGTTGACGAACTTGATCGCATGGAAGTCTTTCAGATTAATTTCGGGGGAGGTGAACCTTTTCTCCGAGAAGACTTTGTCGAGATTCTCCAGTACGCCCATATGAAGAACATAACCACTTGCGTTAGCACAAACGGAACCTTGATGACGGAAACCCTGACAAAAAAATTGGTAGAAATGAATCTTCTCTATATCCAAGTAAGCTTAGACGGGGCGAGACCTGCGACAAACGATGCAATAAGGGGCAAAGGGACCTTTGATCGGATTGTAAGGGGCATCGAACTCCTTGTCGAAGGGGGGTTCAGCCGAATGAGCATCAACACAGTGGTTACAGCCCTTAACTTCAGAGAGATTCAGCACATCCGTGAACTTGCAAACCAATACGGAATAAGAACGAGGCTCTCGAGGTTTCGCCCTTCAGGTAACGCGAGAAAGGTCTGGGAGGAATACCGGCTCGATAAGGCCCAGTTGGCAGAGCTTTCAGAATTTCTCGACATGCACCAGGACGTGTTGACCGGGGATTCCTTCTTTTCAATCACCTCGGCAGACAGACAGAAACTGGGTCTCAACATGTGCGGAGCAGCGAAAATGACCTTAAGTATCTCCCCTGATGGTACCGTCTATCCCTGTGCATTTCTGCAGGAGCGCGTTTTCCGA
>DATKMQ010000136.1 GCA_035541755.1 Syntrophorhabdaceae bacterium | reverse complement strand
CTCGAATACGAGGTCCTGGAGCCGGCACTCACCACCCGCATCACAGACGGGGCAATCCAGTGGGTGATGGATCAACAGGAATTTCAGGTAATCCTGCCTCATTCTGAAGAGCTTTTCAGAGTGGGTGGTGACGGAAAGACCGTCGACCGCGGTCGTGACGCACGAGGCAACAGGGTTGGCATACCCATCCACCTCCACGATGCAAAGCCTGCAGGAACCTATGGAAAAAAGGTTCTCATGAAAGCAGAGGGTGGGTACGTAAATATTATTCTCCCGCGCAACCTGCAGGATCGTCTTTCCTGCCTCGGTTTCTATGGCGCGGCCGTTGATAGTCAGTCTTATCCGTTCCATGTTCGGTTCCACATTCGGATCCATGTTCGGTCCATGTTACAGAGCAACCATGCCGATGCGGAAGCAGCGCAGGCACCGGCTGGCTTCTTTCATAGCTTCGTTAACCTTGAATCCTTCTTCGACTTCGTCAAAGGTCCATTTCCTGGTCTCAGGATCGAGCATCCTTACGTGAAGCCTCTTGTCTCCACCCACGATGCCGAGGTTTTCATCTTTCTGGTATACCTTCACCGTTGAGAAAAAGTTATTGAACCTCTCCTCGACGCGCGGCGCTACCTCCTGGCCGCGCAAGTACTGATCGATCTTCCACGCAGCGCGCTTTCCGTTACCGCACGCACGCACCAGCACGTCCGGCCCGGTCTCGCAGTCGCCGGCTGAGAAGATACCTTTCGTCGAGGTTTCAAACGTCTCCTGATTCACCTGCACCGTCTTCCACTTGGTCAGCTGTATGCCCTCCAGACCCTTGAGGAAGTCGAAGTCAATCACCTGGCCGATGGCAGGGATCAGGATATCGGTCTCGATGATAAATTCGGATTTGGGCACGGGAACGGGTCTACGCCGGCCGCTCGCATCGGGTTCTCCCAGTTCCATGCGGATCAGCTCTACCGCTACTACCTTTCCGTTCTTCTCGATGATGCGCGTCGGATTACACAGATAATGGAACTTGACGCCTTCCTCTTCCGCATCGTGGATCTCGACGGGATCAGCCGGCATCTCCTTCTTGGTTCTGCGGTAAACGAGGTTTACGTCGGGCTTGCCCACGCGGAAGGACGAACGCACACAGTCCATGGCAACATTCCCGCCGCCGACCACAACCACCTTCTTTCCTTCGGGATACGGATCCTTGCCATTATTTACGTCGAGCAGGTACTTGACCCCCGGTATAAAGCCGCTGTAGCCCTTGTCTTCACCCTCAACGCCCATGGGAGAGCTTCCGTGCGCACCCACACCGATGAAGATCGCATCATACTCCTTCTGCAACTGGGCCAGGGTGATGTCTTTGCCTACGCTGACACCATACTTGATTTCCACGGCGAGGCCGGAAAGCAGGCTCGCCTCGAAGCCAATGATGGAGCGCGGCAGCCGGTAATCGGGTATACCCACAGCAGCCATGCCGCCCGGCTCGCCGAGGCGCTCGAGGATTGTCACCTTATAACCCATCTGGCCGAGATAGTAGGCAGCAGAGAGCCCTGCGGGACCCGCGCCTAAGACTGCTATTTTCTTGTTGCCGTCAACCGGTCCTTTTTTGATGTTGGCCTGCTTCTCTTTATCTAACTCGTAGTCGGCTACGAAACGCTTCAGATATTTAATAGAGATCGATTCATCGATGTTGGCCCTTCTGCAGTTGGACTCACAGGGCCTCACACAGACCCTGCCAAGGATGCCGGCAAGGCAGGTATCCTCCCGGATCGTGGCGAGCGAGTCGGTGAACCTTCCTTCGGCGATCTCTTCCACATATTTGGGAATCTTCAGTTTTGTGGGACAGGCACTGAAACAGGGTGCTGTTACGGACGAACGGTAGATGCCGGCCCTCGCCTTCTGTCCTGCGATGCACCGGTCAAACCTGTCCCGGAAATGCTCGATGGCGTGAAGCAACGGCACGAGCCCGGTCTGGCCGATCTGGCACTTGGAGCCCTCTTTGATCTCCGACGCAAGCGACTTAATGAGCGTAAGATCCTCTTTGCTGCCCTCTCCTGCGCAGATCGCATTCAGCCTGTCGAGGATCACCTTGGTGCCGATCCTGCATGGCACGCAGCGGCCGCAGGATTCTTTCTGCACGGCCTCCACATACTTCGCGCACATGTCGACGATATCCACATTGTCATCGAAGAGCGCGATACCGTCCCAGCCCATGAAGGCGCGTACGTGCTCACCTGCGGCAAATTCTTCAGGGAGCTTCAACCGTTTGGGCACGGCAGATTCTTCTTTACTCTTTCCCCTGTTGTCGATCAGTTCTCCTTGCCAGGAGCTAAAGAGCAGACCTGCCATCTGTCACCTGTCGATCTCGCCGAGAACTATGTCGACACTCCCGATAGCAGCAACTACGTCAGCTACCATGTGTCCTTCGATCATCTTGGGAACCGCTCCGAGGTTGAGAAAGGAGGGTGGTCTGATCCTCATGCGGAAGGGTTTATTTGACCCGTCGCTCACCAAATAAAACCCGAGTTCACCCTTCGGTGACTCAACAGCGCCGTACGCCTCACCCACAGGGGGTTTGAACCCTTCCTCCATAATTTTGAAATGGCGAATGAGGGCTGCCATGTCATGCTGCACGTCTTCTTTATCAGGCGGTGCTAAATCGGGCGCATGCGCCATGACCGGACCCTCGGGAAGTCTTTCAATGCCCTGCTCAATAATCCTTACCGACTGCCTCATTTCCTGCAATCTTACAACGTACCGATCATACACAT
Source organism: Syntrophorhabdaceae bacterium (assembly GCA_035541755.1). NCBI lineage: Bacteria > Pseudomonadati > Thermodesulfobacteriota > Syntrophorhabdia > Syntrophorhabdales > Syntrophorhabdaceae > Syntrophorhabdaceae bacterium. Next base: position 1,287 of record DATKMQ010000136.1, on the reverse strand, counting down.
CGCCCCTCGTGCCCAGCGGTATGATGAAATCAAACTCATCATACGATGAATAGGGATAGGCCTTGCGTACGTCGTAGTTCACGCCGCTTGCTCGGAGCACAGGACCGGTGACACCATAATTTATGGCGTCTTCAGCCGAAAGCGCGGCAATATTCTGGGTGCGCTTCTTCCAGATGATATTCTCCGTAAGGAGCGTCTCATATTCATCGATTCTCGTGGGAAACTCCTTGATGAAATCCCTTACCATGGTCTCAAATTCGGGAGTGACATCTTTCGCCAATCCGCCGATCCTGATGTAGCTCGGAGTAAGACGCGCTCCGGTAACGTTCTCGACGATGGTCAGGATCGTCTCCCTCTCCCGGAATGCGTAAAAGAGCACGGTCATGGCACCTATGTCGAGGGCATGGGTCGCGAGCCAGAGCAGGTGCGCAGCGAGACGCTGCAACTCACAGAGAATCACTCGCAGGTATTGGGCACGCTTGGGTATCTCCAGGCCCACGAGCTTCTCACAGGCCAGGCAATAAGCCAGGTTGTTTGATAGACCGTTCGTGTAATCGAGCCTGTCGGTGAGGGTCAGGGCCTGATGGTAGGTTCTGGCTTCAGCAAGCTTTTCCACGCCCCGGTGCAGATAGCCAATGAAGGGCACAGATTTCTTTATGATTTCGCCGTCCAGCTCAAGCACCATCCTCAGCACTCCGTGCGTAGCGGGGTGTTGCGGTCCCATGTTGATGGTCATGAACCTTGTTTCGGCCACTCTTACTTACCCTCTATCACTAGGTATTTCTGGGGGCTCGCATCGCATCGCGCCTTCCCGCGACGGAGCCCATAGAACCCCCACACCCGCTAGCGGTATCCGGCGAGCGGTGCTCGCTAGATTGAAGCGCAAGCTATTTATCCTCACCCAACTCAACAACGAAAGGCTTGTCAAAGTCAGGACCTTCTACTGGAAAATCCTTTCTCAGCGGATGTCCTTCGAACTCTTCGTCTAGGAGAATCCGCCGCAGGTCCGGATGGCCCTCAAACCGGATCCCGAACATGTCATAAATCTCCCTCTCGAACCACTCGGCTGCTTTCCAGATACCGGATGCAGTGGGGACGCTTTCGCCATCCTCGAGACCCACTTTCACCGCGAGCCTGGTCTTGTTCTTGAGAGAGTTGAGAAAATAGATCAGTTCGAAGCGTGGTTTTTCTTTGTTGTTGTCAACACCGAAAAGATCGGTCAGCATGTCGAAAGCGCAGTCCGGATCAGCCTTCAGGAAAAAGAGCACTTCCAAAATTTTGGCTTTG
>DATKMQ010000135.1 GCA_035541755.1 Syntrophorhabdaceae bacterium | reverse complement strand
CTGCTTCAGATACCGACCACAACTTTCCATCTTCGTCGAAACCGAGATCCTCAACCCCTATTACCATGTCGTATTTAGCCAGGACTTTCCCGGAAACAGGGTCAAGTTTCTGGAGATCCCCATGCTTGCTGCTGCTCAGCGTAATCCACAGATTGCCCTGTTTATCAAAGGCCGCCCCATTCGCTTCTGCCCCTATCGGGATACTTCTTAAGGCCACATCTTCTGTAATAGTCTTTCCATTGTGGGTTTCGAAAATGGATGCTGGTAAGAAAAATCCTTTCGCTTTGCTCGAATCCTTTTCAGATGAGCCTACAAAGATCAACGTTCCATCAAAGTCGACAAAGGAGGCTTTCAGCTCACCTCCGAGTTTGACGACACCTAGAACGGCATTTTTCGTATCGCCTTCCAGGAAAGCCTTGTTTATATCAATCTTATACAGTCGTCTCGTATCGCCAGCGATCAGAACACCTTTTCCGACGTAGACCAACCCACCGGCATGTCCAAAGTCTTCGGGTAAATCAAATTGACCGATGTATTCGCCCGTTTTGACGTCCACCCTAAAAACGCGACAAGGTCCTCGACCGATTTTTGGGTCTGTGCTCTTGTACCCGGAAACCAGGACAGAACCTTCCGCCACTGTCAGCCCTTGCGGCACATATCCGTCATCGATTCCGGGAGCCCATATCAACTTCGTGATGGCTTGCTCATTGTAAACTGAACTTGGACCACCCGATACATGATTTGGCTTCTTGCCGAGAACATCGGCAGCCATGGTAGAAACAGGCATTGATACAAGGATCAAAAAACAAATAATTGTCGCCCACTTTGTGACACGGTTGATCATTGCATTCCTCCTCACTAGCTATTACCCACGTGAATTTTTCGTGCGTCTACCGGATAGCCCGTCATTCTTGGCGTGATATCCGGATAGCTGAGTATTTCTCTTCCCGCTTCGGCTCACTTAATCCGTTGTCAGGTCACTATGTACTTTGTGAATTATTACATTGGAACCGAAACGATACAAGAAAATTATTCGGGATAATACCGGTGCTGATAGTTAATTGTAATATTGTGCTTTAGCAAAAAAGCCAGGCGACCGCTTTACAGGAAGAAGGCCACCTCTCAACGCCCCTCCATAACTCCCGCGGCTCGCAGTAGAAAGGCACAGTAATGGAGATGTCCAAATGAGAAGCTGCGCTATGCGCTGCGGATAGTCAACGTATATTCATTTGCAATAACCGCGGACTTAAAGCGTCATAGCTTAAGGGCCGCGGGTGGAGTGGAGACAGGCACAAAACATACACGCATCTTAGCCTTAAACAGTTTCAAGCGGGATGCACATGATCGTTCGTCACAGAAACTTCACAAGTGCCTCGGCCGTCTCTTTCGGCCTTTCCTCCAGCACCCAGTGTCCCGTGTCCTTGAGCACGACCATGGTGGCGTGTACAGCGACGAGCTTCATTTGTTCTCCCAGCAAATTTCCGTTTGCCCTTTCGCCGCCGATCGCAAGGGCCGGCATGGTGAGTTTATCTTTAGAGAATTCCGTGAAATCCCTGGCCGCCTGCCGAAAGGAGACGAAATAGGCCCAGCCGGCGCGCATACGTCCTGGACGCGCATAAGCCGCAGTATACGCCACGCGATCGGCCTCAGAGAGCGAGCGGTTCTTATCTGCCGCGAAGTCGTTCCAGAAGTGTTCGAAGTAGATTCGTTCGCGGCCGCGCACCAGTGCTTCGGGCGTTGGGCCGTTGAAGCGAAAGTGCCATATAGCAGGGTTGTTGTAGACATCCTCCCATCCGGCAACACCTGGCAGAAAGGCATCCATTACCGCGAGCTTTTCCGTGTCTTTCGGGAACTGTGCAGCATAGGCATAGGCCACCATAAGGCCGATATCGTGACCGACCACGCGAGCTTTGTCGATGCCCAAGGCTTTTATAAGTGCATGGATGCGGATAGCGGCTGTTTTCATGTCTAGGCCATCCGTCGGGACTTCCGAATCACCGATTCCCGGGAGATCGGGTACGACGACTGTAAATCTTTCGGCTAGAATCGGGATCAGGGGTTTCCACATGCGCGACGTCTGCGTGTAGCCATGCAACAGGACCACCGCTGGGCCTTGACCGGCCGAGAGGTAATGCAAGGCGGCGCCACCGACGTTTTCGGTACGAGAAGAAATCACATCAGTCGGGTTCGTTCGTTCAGCTGTCATGACAGTCCTCCTATCATTATGATTCTCAAGAACTCGTAGCCTTTTCTTCACAGAACATAATTCACCTTGTCATGTTGTCAATAAACCTAAGAAACTGGAAAATGGTATAAGGTGCTGACGGTAAAACTGGAGGTATAGAGACACCAGTTTCTTTATTGAAGTGTTGTGTAGATGCCGGAACCAGAAGCTGCGCTATGCGCTGCGGATAGTCAACGTATATTCAGACTCAGTATCCGCGGACTCGGCAGCGTAGCCGAGGGCCGCGGGTGGAGTGGAGACAGGCTTGGAGTGAAAAGATGGAGATGCGATGCGCCGGCGGGTTTTGCTGACCGAGAACTATACTGTATGTATATTCGAGGACGCAAGGCCCGACGGGGCGCGCATAAACGCTTTTCCGAACAAGCCTGTCTCCAAACACAAAACATACACGCATTTGGGCCTTAAGCTGTTTCACGCGGGCGGGGCAGAGGTGCTCTATACAAGCAGTGATTTTACTCTAAGATAAGGGGTTTTAAGCTTATGACTCGTTAGTTAGTGCGGCTCGCTTGCCATATCCTGGATGACCGATTCGGCAATATGCTCGTGAATTCCCGGGGGCCTGTCATCGAACATACTCTTGATGACCCTCAATTTCGCCTCTCTTATTACCTCTGGGTCATCGATTTGTTCATCCGTTACGAAATCTGCCCCGCCTTCCATAAGTTGCATTGCCTCGAGAGAGACTTCGTACCAATCCTCAACATAGTTATCGATGGCTGCATCCACCATCCGCTGCACGGAGGCACTGTTTGCATTGTGGCCCTGTTCCTTGCATATCTTCTCTACTTTCGAGATCATGTCGCTCGTCAATTTGTCGCGGAAATCAGGAGTGCTCACTTTTTGTCTTTTCATGCTATTCGCTCCTTAAGACAAATCAACGTTTAATCGTGGTCGTGCCTGTTGCTTTTATTCATTTTTACACAAAACCTATCAAAGAGTAAAACATTTTTTTCCGAACGGCCCGCGTGCCGTGGCATGAGATTTGCTTGTTAAATACTGTATGAAACAAGAAAGAACAAGTATTACAGGTATGGAGTGTCACGGCGCCCTTCGGCAAGCATTGAATCAATGCTTCTATCTGCTCGAAAAAAGTTTTGAGCGATATGGAAGGCTTAAGAAGTCGGAAGCGCCGGATATTCTTGTCGATGCTGAGAAGGTACTGATTCGCAAACGTTTGTTATTTCTGTTCAACCTTGACTCAGATCTAATAAACTAATATCAGCGCCTTGCCATTGACAGGGATTGACTGACGCGACAGCGCGAAGCAATGAGCTCCGTGAACACGCATAATCATAGCATTGCGTGTTACCGGCAGGTGGCGTCGCGAGACATTCATATCGTATTACAAGACAATGTCTTGAGAAGCGAGACATATCCGGACCCGAGAGAAGGCTCGCTGATATTCTGACACCGGGTCTCAAGAAGCGTCAAATTATCGTTACGAGCAAGAAGGATTACATCGGTTCGCTTAAGCGTATTCCAGCGATCGTTTTTCCCCGCGCTCTTTTCGCGCAACGCATTGTCTCAACCCTGTTTTGGGTTGATTTGACAGGCCTGCCGCGGTACAATAGGGCATGATTTCCCATATCAGAGAACGTCTCAGCATGCATCAGGCGAAAGTCGTTGAATGTCCCAGGACAATCCTGGCGGGGGTTGTGATCCCCATATACGAATACGATAATGAAGTATTCTTCCTTCTCACCAAGAGGACAGAAACAGTGAGATTTCACAAGGGCGAGGTCTCCTTCCCCGGCGGCATGTACGAAGAAAATGATCTGAATACTATGAAAACGGCGCTTCGTGAGTGCTGTGAAGAGATAGGGGTAAAACGGCACGACGTCGAAATCATCGGCAGGCTTGACGATGTTTACACGTTAACCGGCTTCGTAATCGCGCCCTATGTGGGGATTATACCCTACCCTTACGAGTTTCACCCGAACCGGCAGGAAGTTGACTATATCATAAATCTCCCTTATACCTATCTTAAACAGGCGAAACCCGAATATGAGATGGCAGGCTACAATGGTGTGAGCGAAAGTGTAGCCGCTATCCGATTTAATGGCGACAGGATATGGGGGGCAACCTACAGAATACTCTCTCAGTTCAAGAGAATCGTGGAAAATGAAGAAGTTTGACCTGAAAGTCCTTTTGATCCTTTCCCTGGGTCATCTTGTCGTAGATATCTATCAGGGGGCGCTGCCTACCATACTGCCCTTTCTCAAGGAGAGGCTCGCCATCTCCTACGCCGCGGCCGGTATTATCCTCATGATGGCCAACCTCACATCCTCAGTGCTTCAACCCATTTTCGGGTATTACTCCGACAGAAAGACAAAGGCCATATTGCTTCCCGTGGGTCTATTCTGCGCGGGATTCGGATTCTCGCTTCTTTCCCTTCCCATACACTATACGTTTCTGCTCCTTTTTGTAGCGTTAAGCGGCCTCGGTATTGCCTCCTATCATCCAGAAGGATACAAGACGGCCTCCTTTTTCACTGGTGAAAAACCTGCCACCGGCATGTCCATATTCTCCGTTGGAGGAAACATCGGGTTTTCGCTCGGCCCTATTCTCGCGGTTTGCATCATCACGTATCTGGGATTCTCATGGATGCCTGTCATTATTTTGCCATCGCTTGCCTGTACGATTATCATCCTCGCATACAGGAAGGCAATCAGCATCCCCGTTGAGGAGCATGCTAAGGTCCAAGCCTCGGCGCATAGGGCGGAGCCCGGCACCTATCTGTCGCTCTCCCTCATTATCGCCACGGTTGTCGTAAGGTCCTGGACGCAAATGGGTCTTGCCGCTTACATCCCTTTCTATTACATCAGCCATCTGAAGGGCGATGCCCTGTTTGCGGGCAAACTCGTTTCCACCTATCTCATCTGTGGAGCGGCCGGCACACTGATCGGCGCACCTCTCGCCGACAAATGGGGGCACAAATTTTTTCTAGTCATCTCCATGGCGCTCGCCACGATCACGCTGCCTCTTATCTTTGTGCCGTTTATTGAACGGAGTTATCTTATCTTTGTGGCGCTCGGCTTGCAGGGAATGGTACTCATCTCGACCTTTTCTGTAACTGTGGTCATGGCCCAGAAACTGCTTCCCCACAGGCTCGGCATCGCATCCGGTCTTATGGTCGGTTTCGCCATCGGGGCGGGCGGTATCGGGGTTACCCTTCTTGGCCTGGTGGCCGATCGTTATGGGGTGCCGGTCGCGCTGAAATCAATTACCGTCCTGCCTTTTATAGGCTTTCTATTGAGCCTCTTTCTCAAGTATAAAGAGTAGCCGATGAAACGAATTGTCAGCATAGTGGGAAGGCCCAACGTGGGCAAATCGACACTCTTCAATCGCATCCTTGGATACAAAAAGGCGATAACGGAAGATACGCCCGGGGTGACACGGGACCGCAATTACAGCGAATTTGACTATCTGAGACAGGCATTCGTGCTCATCGACACGGGCGGCTTTGAGCCCTCCAAAGAGGATGGCTTTTCGCCCCTCATAGAGCTTCAGATACATAAATCCATCGATGAATCGGACATGATCATCTTTGTCCTCGACGGAAAAGAGGGGATGCTCCCGGAAGATCGCGATGTGGCGAAAATCTTAAGAAAGAGCCAAAAGCCCGTTTTTTACGCCATCAACAAAGTTGACTCCAAGAAAAGGGAACAGGACCTGATCGATTTCTATGAACTGGGCGTGGAGAAATTCTACCCCATGAGCGCACAGCATGGTATAGGGATCGATGAGATGCTCGAAGACATGGTTAAAACGGCGCGGGACCAGGGCGAAACAGCCGGGGTAGAGCATGAAGCTTCCGAAGCTACGCTGAAGATCGCCCTTGTGGGCAAGCCGAACACGGGCAAATCTTCCATTACAAACAGGCTCCTCGGAGCTGACAGAATGATTGTCAGCGTGGTGCCCGGTACCACGAGAGATGCCATCGATTCGCAAATAACTTTCAAGGAAAGAGAGCTTTTGCTCATCGATACGGCAGGACTCCGCAAAAAGAGCAAGATCTCCATGAAAGTCGAGGAATTCTCTGTTTCGAGCGCCATCAAAAGCATTGAGAGGGCCGATGTTGTAAATCTCGTGATCGACGCAGAAGAGGGTCCAGGGCATCAGGACGGCAGCATCACTAATCTCATTGTTTCGCGGGGTAAGGGTCTTTGCATCATCGTCAATAAATGGGACCTGGTGGCCGGCGCCGCCAAGGAAAACGAGTATAAGAGTATGCTCCAACAGAGAATGCCCCATGCCTCGTTTGCGCCGGTCATCTTCACATCCGCCAAAACAGGCAAGAATATCGATAGAATTCTTGACGCCGACATCAAGGTTTACGAACAACTCACTCGAAAGATCACCACGCCCTTGCTCAATAAGGCTTTTGAAGAGTTCTTCGCCCGACTGGCAATCTCCTTCCAACAGGGAAAACAGGTTAAAGTTTTCTATGTGAGTCAGGCAAAGACCGCGCCCCCTACGTTTATCCTCTTTTCAAATTTTCCCAAGCTCATCCCGGAGCATTACAAACGGTACCTCGAAAACTCTCTTCGTGAAAAGTTCGGTTTTGCGGGCTCGCCCATAAGGCTTGTGTTCAAAAAGAAATAATACCAAATCGCCTTCATTCATATAGCTCTGTTGCCTCCTCCATGATGATTTCAGACCACGAGGAAGCTCTATTATATGCAAGAATTAGAATTGGTATTATTGATCCGGGTATCCATCTACGAGAATGGCCTGAGTGTCCGCGCCGGCCTCCCGCAAAGGCGCAATTGCTTTATATTCCGGGGAAGCAAGCCACTTCATGATATGGTCTTCTGTGGGGAACTCAAGAATAATAATCCGCTCCGGTTTCCAGGTCCCAAGCGCTCGGACGTTCTCGCCGCGAACGTGATACCGTCCACCATATTTCGCAACGATGGGTGCCACCTGTTCGATGTACTGTGCGTATACGTCGCGATCTTTTATCTTAGAATCAATGATCATGTATACGGACATACCGATCCTTCTTTATGCGGGAGAATACAAAAATCAGCGAGATGCCGGTTTATGGCCGATCCGCTGCAAAGATTTGCTGTGTGCTCGCTTACCGGTGAGTTCCTGGTCGATTCGATCAGACAAGAACACCTTGACAAGAGACTGATATGGGACATCGCGCTTGTTGGCCAACACTTTCAATTCCTCAAGCATGGACTCCGGAAGGCGTAAAGAGATTGTTTTAACAGAGGGTTTCAGATTAGCCAAAGTGACCTTTTTTGTTTTCTTCCAATCAACATATTCTGTCGAATCGTGGCTTAGCCAGAACTTCCTTTCTTCATCCTCAGTCTTAAATTGGGGTATTTTCTGTATAGGTTTCATATACCCTCCTTTCTTTCTTATTCATATCTCTTGCAGAAATGACTCTCACCTTGTCTTTCCGAATCGTAAAAACCAGAAACAACAGTCGCTCAGAGTTTGTCTGCCCTAATACGTAGAAACGGTTTTCTATTTCCGAGTGTTTAACATCATCACTGACTATAAGCGGCAGGTTGAAGAAAACCTGCTCACATTCGGGTAGTGTCCTAATTTGAGGCTAAAAGAATAATCGCCTTATTCTGATGTGGGACTGAAGAATGTCAAATGGGTCTGATACAGAATGCTCAAAGTGTAACCAAACACAGTGGGAAATCCAGTCTACGAATTGCAGATTATAATCAATGTGGCTCTCTCTCGGATTGTCAATAATCTTCGTTTTATATGCGCAATCAAACCATAGTTTAATCTGTAGATAATCAGCAAGAGAATTTCCACTGGTAACCTTTATACTTCTTTTATCTGGAATCCATTCAACGATAGGTTCTTGTTCAACATAGTCAGGGACCACGAGCCCACACATGTAATTATATAGTTTGTTGCCATCTTCTCTTATATGGCTCTGTACGTTAGTTTTGTTGGCTATTATTACGTCAATCTTTATATCGGGATATTTATGAAGTAGGGCTATGGCAAGTTCGCAAAATTCAATCCTTTGAAGCGCGCTCGCTGTAGAGGCTTTTTTCTCTTTAACCCACCCATACTTTGAATAAAGCCCCGCAATTATTTTTCTTGGCTTATTATCACGAATGTCGGGCAAGAAAAGCAGAGTTAGGGCTAAATTTCGGCTTGAACCTCCATGCCTAAACGGAAGATCGAATTTCCATCCTAAATCACCGCTTTCATCGATATAAATTTTCATGGAAAAAACGGAAAAGCCTGAAGTCGGCATAGATTACACTATGCTTATGAGGGTTTTCTTTTGAAAAACCGTCACGATACTTCAGGACTTACAAAGACAAGGATATACCCGTAGCCCCTCTTTGTCAAGCCCTAAATTAGCAATTCCCCCACCTCCCAAATATGATCCGTAATACCCGCCTTCATTGCGGGCGTCATTCGTAATGATGCATGAACCCGCACAAAGTTATAATGTGCGAAGTGCAGAGCAACCGCCGCTTTCAAGTTTTCGAGCTTCTTACTGAAGGCGTTGGTTAAGCGGGTGAACCGCCTCATCTGCATACGCATCGTGAGGTTTTGACGCTCCACGTGGGATGTAGATATGTTGCGCACCCACGGATTACCCGATATAACCATTCTCTCGGCGCTAACAACGTGGGGAGGGCTATACCTACCCGCGCCAATCGGTTCCGCTTCATACGATTTTACTATCTGGCCGTAATCGACATTTGAGCCAAAGGACTGATCAACGGCATCCGTGTACGCTTTAAATGAATCGCTACTTAATTGAACGCGGTTATCAAGCCTTTCAGAAAGATCATTGAGGAACGCGAGGGTGTTCTGATATGAGCGTTTTCCTACCCTATAGGACGGTATCAGCTTGCTGTCTGAGTCAAGGGCGACAAACACCCACTGATCTCCAACTTCTTGTTCGTTGTCCTCAATTGTAAGGTGGCGTTGTTTCTTACCCACAAAGCACCATATCTCATCGACCTGGATATTTTCGCACTTCAGGCTACGCATGGATTCGTTCATGATCCTTTCACAGTTTTTCCCGACCTTGACCATAAGGCGCATAATTGTGTCTCGATGAACTCCGGTCATTCGCTCAATAGATCGGATCGAAGCCCCCTCGACCAACCCCTTGATAACCATTTCCTGTTTTTCAGTCGATAACTTATTCATTGACAAGCCTCCGTTATGGCTCTATAATGAATGGTGGAGCGGAGGGGTATCGAACCCCCAACGAACGGGTGTAAACCCCGAACTGACTGCCCAAGTCCCGCCCCACTAAGGCCCCGCAGTTGGTCCAGAACTGGGAGGCCTTTTCTTATATCCAAAATCATCA
>DATKMQ010000134.1 GCA_035541755.1 Syntrophorhabdaceae bacterium | reverse complement strand
CGTCTTTGAGCATCAGGACTTGACGGCAGCTGAGAGACTCACGGTATCAAACCTCAGGCTTGTGGTTAAGATAGCCCTGGGTTATCACAATATATACCTCAATATTCTCGATCTTATTCAGGAAGGCAACGTTGGCCTCCTTCACGCGGTGAAAAGGTATAATCCTTATAAGGGGACAAAATTTTCTACCTACGCGTCATTCTGGATCAGAGCCTATATCCTGAAATACATAATGGATTCCTGGAGCCTAGTAAAGGTGGGCACCACGCAGGGTCAGCGAAAACTCTTCTATAGATTAAATGGCGAGAAACGAAGACTTGAAGCCCTTGGGATTTATCCCACGCCAAAAATTCTCGCAAAGAACTTCGGCTTAAAGGAACGGGAAGTGGAGGACATGGAGAAAAGGCTTACCCATAACGACATGCCGCTTGATGCCCCCGTCTGTGATGGAAGCAACGACACGTTTATGGATCAAATGAGCTCAGACGAGGACGTGGAGGAGATAGTTTCCGAGCGGCACGAATCAGAAACGGTATCAAGAATGATGGAGGAATTCAAGGCCACCCTGGACGACAGGGATCGTTACATATTTGATCATCGCATTGTAGCGGAGGAGCCGATGACCCTTAATGATCTGGGAAATAGTTTCCAGATTTCACGGGAACGGGTAAGGCAGGTAGAGACCCGTATAGTCAAAAGATTTAAGACTCATTTCCAAGGAAGCCTCGCAGATGTTGGTCTGCAAAATGCCAATGGAAGTGTTGGAACGACACAACAGGCAAGGCAGGCCCGTTTATAGCCTCATAACACTGAAGGCCAATCGACAATCGGCCAGGGGAACGATGAGATGACGACACAATCTTTACAGGAGAGCATTAAGATCACGCTTAGATTTCTTAAACAGGTATGCTGGCAATTGAAGGTAAAAGGAATCCTCAGTAAAGACCACTTCGTAGGCATGCTGGCGTTCCTAAGAGTCTTTGCGGACGATTACCATCATGAGAACGAACAAAACGTGATGGTCTCCACCGTGATGGCTGATGAAATTCCCAAAGAAGACCCCGTTATCACTACGCTCCATGAATATGCAATCGGTAGAAACTATCTCAGGGACATGAGCAAAGCTTTTGCCGCGTATATGACGGGAGATAGGTCTTCATCACAAGGCGTAATCCAAAATGCCCAGGCCTATATCTCATTAATGAACGGTTATATTGAAAAAGAGAGGAAGGCCTCATCTGTAGACCGCTTATCGCGATAAGAAAAGAACGGTTTAGGCGCGCGGGCTGACAAGACCGAAGTCGAACAGCAGCAAAGATTGGGTCAACTCTGTGTGACCACCCGCTTAAAAGAGCTTTTCATCCTTCTCAGAATCCAGGAAATCATAGCCCTTCCAGGTGAGCCCTGTAACGTCAAAGTCAGCGGAACTGCCCTTGAAAGTTTCTCCCTTGACGAAACCTTCTTCAATGAGAAGTTTGATGTGTTCACGGATGGTGGCCTCGTCGTAACCGGGAAACTTATTAACGCTGATCTTGTTGACGTTCGTGCAGGGCTTACCCGCAGGAGTCGCTTCAATCTCCTTCAATATAAGGCGTATTAGATCAAGATCACGTTTCATAGATGTAATATAAGTCCCGGAAAACATGTGTCAAGAGAGACAAGGATGTTTTTAATTGTTGAGCGTGCGAGGTTAGGCTCCGTTCCCACCCTGGGTGCGATAACGCGTGATGCATATACTGGGCTTGACAGCCTATTTCCCCGCTATATATTCCCATAGCGGTCTTCCAGGCGACCCGATAGGAGGAACCGCCATGACGATAAAGATTATTGGTTTAGTGGTGCTGGCCCTGGTAATGGTTCTTACCTCGCGGGGCTCTTTTACGTGGGCCCAGGTGCAGGGGACAGGGATCGTATATCCCGAAAGTGCGTAGGCAATAGCAGTTGCAGTCAGAAGCACATCAAGGCCTCAGACTATAGAGCCTCACCCAGAATCTTTTGCCGATAGATCTCGAAAGGACAGTATATTCCAGGAATCGTTTATAGCACAATAATCGCAATCCGATAACTCTGTTCTAAAGAGGCCGGCAAGGTTTAAACAATTCTTAAGGCCTACTCTTTCCCACACCCGCATGAGATCAACCTCTGAGAGCACCTGGGACACCTTTCCATATAACAGCCTTCGTGGTGGATACCACCGGGCATTACACTGCAGACAGGGCATCGCTCCCTTTCATCATTCCTGTACGGGACTCTTGGCAGATGTTCGCCGTCCTCAAAAGCGACGGAGTCCTTGGAACACGTTATTGTCCCCGGATCGTCCGTATCCCGTCCGCATCGTTTACAGTCGTTCATAAGGTATCAATTACCTCAAATGCGCCTGCGTAATAAAGACAATTCATGACTTTCATGCCCACTAACCATAAGTTCTATGCGTCTATTCCACCTAAACGTAAAGAATAGTCACTACCCCTTATAGCTTATACAAATGGATGGCTTCAAAAATGCCCTTTATGATGAATTGAACGGCTATCGATAGCAACATGAGCCCCATTATTCTCCTTGCTACCCTGGTACCGGTTCTTCCAAGGAAGGTAAGGATAGGCTTTGATCTTGAAAGTATTATGTAGGAAATCACAAAAACGAGGACAATAGTACCCAGCAAGATTATTCTGTTCTGAATGTTGCCGGCCGTATGGAAGAGCACTATTCCCGTAGTGAGCGCACCCGGACCCGTCAAAAGAGGGATGGCAAGAGGAATAACCGTTATTTCGTCCATTTCGGAACTGCTTTTCTCCTCGTCAGTGGAGGACTGGGTCCTTGTCCTGAGTCCCAGCAGCATCTCGATTGAAATGATCATGAGCAAGATACCACCGGCAATTGTGAAAGAGAACATCTCAATGTCGAGAAGACGAAAGAACAGATTACCCGTCACGGTCACTATGAGCAATGTGAGAGCGGCTACAATGGAGGCTTTCTTCATCATAGTCGTCTTCTCAGCTTCGCTAAATCTCTCGAGAAGCGTGACAAAGAGGGGTATGTTCCCCACTGCGTTCACGATCACAAAGAGGGATATGAAGGACTGGAGGAAAAAGGTGATGCTGCTGGATCGGATTATCGAGTGAATAACATCCATGCAGGAAATGTAAGCAGTTTCCTGGGAATTATAAACACTCGGGTGTATCGCTATCCGGGGCAAACCTGATCTGTCACCCCTGCCGCCATTGCGGGGGTTCAGAAAGGTATGGGGGCATTTAGTTCATCTCTTAATTCAAGCTTAGGGCATATCATAAAGAACTGAGGATTACGGGTTGAAACGTAGCATTACGATAAAATCAGCGGCTGCACGGCACCATAAAGACAAATGTCTTAGACGCTCTCATTATTCCCTCGCCTTTTGATCCAGCACGCGGCGGACCGCCTGGGCAAACTCCTCTCGTGCCATGGGTTTCATGAGGTATTCTTTGATACCCGCTTCCCGTGCTATGTCCGGAGAGACGGTCTCACTGTGACCGGTACAGAGGATAATGGGGATACCCGGTTTGATCTTGAGAAGCTCTTTAGAGAACTGAACTCCGGTCATAGAAGGCATGGTGTGATCGGTGATCACAAGATCAAACTGGGAAGGATCGGAAGAGAAGATACTCAGGGCCTGTTTGCTGTCAGTTACGGCGGTTACCTTATAACCCAGACGGGTAAGAGTAGTCCTGCCCCATTCGGTAAGCATGGGTTCGTCATCGATAAAGAGGACCCTCTCTGTGCCCTTCGCAGCCTGAGTGGTGTCGGCTTCATGGTTTAGAGCTGAAGCCTGAACCTTGGGGAGAAACACCTGGAAGGTGGAGCCTGATCCCGGTGTGCTCTCTACGGTGATCGTACCCTGGAGGTCTTTCACGATCCCGTATACTACCGCTAATCCCATGCCGGTGCCTTTACCCACTTCCCGTGTGGTAAAGAAGGGTTCAAAGACCCGTTTCATCACATCCGGTGTCATGCCGATACCCGTATCCTTTACCGTAAGCTGCACATACTCTCCGGGCATTACATCCAATTCCAGTACGGGGGACTCCGGTGTGAAGTCGATATCGGAGAGGGCAATCTCTAAGGTTCCTCCTCTCTCCTGCATGGCAAGGGAGGCGTTCGTGGCCAGGTTCATGAGGATCTGCTGCACTTCAACCGGAGAGGCGAGGATTGTATCGGAGCTTGCGGTGATGGCGAGGTCCATCTTAATCGTTGTGGGGATGGAAGCCCGTAAGAACTGGATAGTCTCTTTGATGAGGGGGGTAAGCGACAGAGGGGAACGATCGTAACTGCTTTTTCTGCTGAAGATGAGGATCTGCTTTATGAGGTCCCTTGCCCTCATTGATGACTTAAGGACATTCTGAAGGCTTCTTACTACCTCCGGGCGGTCCTGCGTATCTTCGACTGCCATCTCGGTAAACCCAATGATAGCGGCGAGCATGTTGTTGAAGTCATGGGCTATGCCTCCGGCTAAGGTACCGACTGCTTCCATCTTCTGGGACTGGCGAAGGGCATCTTCAAGCTGGGTCCGTTCATTTGTCTCTTTCTTCAGGTCCTCATAGGCGCTTCTGAGCTCCTCGGTTCGCTCCCCGACACATACCTCAAGGTCATCACGGGACCTGCGAAGTTCCTCCTCCATCCGCTTACGCTCGGTGATGTCATGGGAAATGGAACCGACGCCGAACGTCTTACCGTTTGCATCCACCAGCGGGAACTTGTTCGCTAAGAAAATATGGCGGCCGTCTTCAAGGTCGGCCACTTCCTCGATTTGCAGCGCCTGCCCCGTCTCGATCACCTTCATGTCGTGAGATCGCCAGTAGTCGGCTGTATCCTTTGGGGCGATGTCGTAGTCGGTTTTACCTTTTAGCTCCTCCCGCGTCATTCCGAGCATCTTTTCCAACCGGGTATTGATGGTAAGGAATTTCCCATCGAGGTCCTTGAGGAAAATAGCGGAAGGAGAGCCATCGATGACGTCCTGAAGGAGACGCTCTCTTTCCCGGAGCGCAACCTCGGCCTGTCTACGCTCGGTGATGTCGCGGAATACGAGGACAACACCCATGGTCTTTCCGTAACTGTCCCGTATGGGCGCGCCGCTATCGTCGATAGGGACTTCCGTGCCATCTTTTCTCACCAGGATAGTGTGATTGGCAAGGCCCACAATCATCCCTTCCCGGAGCACCTTCTCGACAGGATTTTCAACCTCCCGGCGGGTCTTTTCGTTGACGATGTGGAATACTTCTAGTATGGGCTTCATCCAGGCATCCGTGAGCTTCCAGCCGGTGAGTTCCTCAGCAATGGTATTCATGAAGGTAATCCTACCCGCATCGTCGGTGGCGATCACCGCGTCGCCGATGCTTGCCAGGGTGGTGGCCCAGCGTTGTTCGCTTTCTTTAAGTGACGTGTTGAGCTCGGATAGCTCTTCTGTCCTTTCCTTCTCTTCTCTCGATGTCGTCTTGCGCACAATCAATGACAGACCTATCAAGACGAAGAAGACAAGAGTTGCGATGAGTGAATTAGCTTTGAGGCGGGTGCGCCACCCTTGCAGCACCGAATCCACAGGGATACCGGTCGCTGCCAGGAGCGGCAACCTTTGTATCTTTCTGTATGCCAGAAGACGGCTGATACCGTCTATTGCACTGGATTCGTAAATCCCCGAAGGTGACTTGTCAAAAGGCATACTGAATAACTTGAGATGAAGGAAGGTCTTGCCGAGGTATTCATCCTGCATCGGTTGCCGGAGAATTAAAGCCCCGTCTGTACGGAAAACGGTGACCGTGCTGCCCTCGCCTATGTTGAGATTACGGAGGAAATTTGTGAAATCGTCGGTTTCGATTGCCGCGAGGACGATGCCCAGAAACTTTCCATCTTTCCCATTGAGGCGGCGGCTTATCGTGAAGCTATATTTCTTTGTGATCTTGCCTTTGACCATGGGTCCGATATAAAGCTCGATTCCTTTGTCTCTTTGGGGCACATAATATTCCCTTTCCGCGAAGCTCATCCGTTGGGAGGGATATTGCGTGGAATCCAGAAGGAGATTGGCTTTATCGTCCAGCAACCAGAGCGATCCGGCATCCGGCAAGCCTTTGGCGGCCTTTCGGAAGTCCTCCCATTCCTTTCGGGATGCAATAGTCGCCTTGATCCCTACCTCCTGAATTCTTTGCGCCCGGTTATCCAGGATTGCCTCGGTGGCGATAACCGTCCGTTTGACCCGCTCTTCCAGTGAGGTAGATGTTTGTTGCAGAACCAGTCGTGCACGTTCCAGCGTCCTATCATAGTCGAGCTTCGAGGTATACCAGAGGGTGAAAAGGTCAAGAAAAAACAAAAGAGAAAGGATCGATATGAGATAGACCTTGGAAGAAAATAAAGGTGGTGTTCGTTCCTTCATGAAGTACGGTCCATGGCCGAAAATTATATATCTTACTCGTTACCCCTCAGTCAAGGATATTTGACAATTGGGATGCGCGCGGGAGAACAGGGAAGGCCTGGCTACTAAAGTGACCTGCCGGTATAATTGGGAGGGAATTGACATGGATATCTTGTCCACGATTACCATCTGAAATTCGGCATTCCAGGGTATAAGATAAAAGTGTTGACTTCAGGAAGCAACATATAAAATGACGCATTCCCGGGACCGTGGAATCCGTTTCTGAAGAAGAAAGATGGTCCCCAAAGACCCTTAAGTTTCTACCCATAATCAATACGGGTTAGCCGGTCATTTTCCGTGAAGGATATCCATCCAGCGTATGGCCTCCTGGTCACTGACCTTGCCCAGATAGACCTGTGTTGTTTTTAAGTCCTGGTGCCGGAGTATTATTTTGGACACGATTTCTAACGGTACTCCGTTCCGGCTCGCATAGGTTGCAGAGTATCTCCTAAGGTCGTGGGGCGAGATGGCAACATTGAGCTTCGCTCCGAGCTTTTTTATAAAGGTCCTTGCCGTGGAATAGCAGATGGGGAATACACGGGTATCAGGAGAAAGACTCTTGCGTGTTATGTATTCGTTGAGCCGTCTCGCAACATGCTCCGGCATAAAGGCCACTTCTGCCTCGTTACCCGATTTTGGGCCTTTGATGGCAAGCCTTCTTTCCGAGACGTCCGATGCCCTGATATTGAGCAGTTCGCCGATCCTTAATCCGCAACGCGCAAGAAGTTCGAGCATCAATCTGTTTCTCTGGTTCTTGGTATTGTAAATCATCTCATCCACAAGTTCCTTTTCAAGGATTGTCCTCGGTGTCTGCCTTGGCATCCTGAATGTTTTCGAAAGCAGAGAAACGCTGCAGGGATTCTTGAGATCAGGGTTACATTTTTCAATGATGAAATTGAAAAAAGCCTTTAGCTGGGCATACCGTAACCTTCTGGTGGATTTTGCCAGACCTTTGGTCACATGTTCCAGGAAGTGGTAGATTTCGTCCGGTTTTATGGAATCGAGATGACGATCAGCGAAAAAGGCGTTTAAATGCTGTAATAGAGATCTGTAGCTCTCCGCAGTCCTTTTTCTATGGTTAGACTGCTGGTAAAACCCGAACAATGAAATTGCCTCCTTTGTGTTCATACATACCTCCATCAATAATAGGCCCTTGGGGACAAGAGGTAATATATGACGGAAATAGAAGGTCATTGGCGGTCATTCAGGGTAAATATGACGTTCCAGTTGTGAAATGTCACCTACAATCTTGTATAGGGCGTCCACCATTAATTCGATAATTACGGGTTGAAACAGCGTACAATGAGAAAATCGGTTACCACTCGTATTGAAGGCAAAACGGTTCACCGACTCTCTGTGGTCGTTAAGGAGTTGAGAAAGCCTTCTTCGGTGTGGGATACTATGACACCATGCAGAATCAAGGAAGTATTGCTGAACATAAAACAAGAAATCTATTCACCCGTGATTTTGTTCTCGGGTTTCTTGCATTATTCGCTTTTTTAGTTGCCAACTACGCTCTCCTTCCCACCCTTCCTATCTTTCTTACAAGGTTAGGTTCAAATGTGAGCGAAATAGGTGTACTCATCGGGATTTACGGAGCTTCATCGCTCGGCGCTAGACTCCTTGTAGGCAGCGCCCTGCTGAAGTACTCAGAAAAGAAGGTTATGATGTTTGGCGCTCTCCTATTTACCCTCACCTTCCTTGCCTCTATTGTGCTTCGCCCTTTTTGGCCTTTTTTCGCGATAAGGTTCATTCAGGGAGCCTCGTTCGCATTTCTGGATACGGCGGCCCTTGCGTGTGTCGTAAAACTTACCCCCTCAGCATATCGAGGACAAGGTATCGGCTATTTCCTGCTGGCGCCCAGTTTCGCTATGGTTATAGGCCCTACTTTGGGGATGCTTCTCATCAACCAGTATAGCTTCACTATTTTCTTTTTGGCCTGTACGGGCCTGTCGTTTTGTGCCTTCTTCTTTTCGTGGAAATTGAAAGCTCCGGAAACTATTACGCCTGACAAAAATACTCCCGCGAACATTAACCTTTTTCTTGACATGAAGATTATTACTCCGGGTTTGACTGGTTTCCTGCAAATGTTTGCCTTGGGAGCTACGATGGCTTTCTTTCCCCTTTATGCAATCCAGTGCGGAGTGACAAATCCGGGGTTGTTCTTTTCCGCGATTGCCATTATGATGGTCGCAGGTCGAGTCCTAGGAGGAAGGATCGCGGAAGCCTACAGCAAGGAAAGAATCATACTGGTATTTCTCTTTTTATTAATGATCGCTACGATCATACTCTCCTTTTCCAAAACTCTTCCCATGTTTATTTTTGTGGGTATGCTTCTGGGAATTGGAACTACCTTATTTCTTCCCGCATCCATGGCATATGCACTCGATTACGCGGGCTCTTCTGGTGGTACTGCTCTTGGGACAATACGGGCGCTTATGGACCTGGGAGCAGCCCTTGGGCCAATGGTTATGGGCATCATCATCCCATTCACGGGCTACCGGATAATGTTTCTCTGTTTGGCCCTTATATGTCTTGTCAACCCCTGTTATTTTCAATTCTATGTGAGAAAAAGAAAATGTGGCGCCAACAGTCTAAAGACACTACGATCTCTAAGGTCCTTTCACCGCTGAGGAACACGATTGCCATTTGAAAGCCCTCGCAAGAGGGCTCGTCAAGATCGTCGCTATGTTCTTGCCAGAGAAATATCGTCCCGTTAGTTGGACCTGTCTTTTCCCTGTCTCACTGGGGGGGTATATCCTTTGTTCCCCTGAAGACTTTCTCTTGTTCCAGACTGTTTCTCCATGCCTGACAATGTAAATTTGCATATGTCCTCCAGGCTGTTTGAAAGTACGTAAGATTCAAATGCATATTCAGTGCGCAATCGACAATTTTCTGCTATAGTTTGACACGATTGGCCAGATCTCATGCGGGAGGCTCGCTCGGATGGCAGAGAATATCGATTTTCGGGTAATAGAACAGAAGAGCACCTTCCTTCATCCCCAAAAAGGATCTGCTCGCACTGTAGAGACCTTCCAAGTGAGGGTAGACCCTCTTACAGGTCGAACAGGACACTTTTCTCATTTTGGTGCCATCAAATCTCAGAAGCTGGATCTCGAATCTTACGCGATACCCCGAATAAAAGGCTTCTGCCCTTTTTGTCTTGAAAATAGAGACAAGGCAACGCCAAAGTTCACGGAAGAAGTTGCACCTGAAGGCAGACCCGTGCGCAACGAGGCCTGTCTCATCCCCAATCTTTTTCCTTACGACATTCACAGTGGGGTTCTCATCGTGACAGATTCCCACGTTGTAGCCCTGGAAGATTTCACGAAGCAGAGGCTCACCGATGCCTTCTCGCTGGGCGCAGAGTTTCTCAAGTGGATCAAGATAATCGACCCTTCGCTTTCCTACCACCTCATGACATGGAACTACATGCCACCTTCAGGCGGCGGGCTCGTCCACCCTCACCAACAGTACCTTGCAACCACAACCCCTGGGAACCAGTACCTTGATGAGTTGAAGGCGTCAGAAACCTTCCACCATCGCTCCGCCTCGAGTTTTTGGTCCGAACTTATTGCGGAAGAGAAGCGAAGGGGGGAGCGATACATCGGGGCTATCGGAAGTTCTCACTGGATTTCCTCTTTTGTGTCCCTGGGCCTTCTCGGCGATGTTATGTGTGTTTTCCCGGACATCTTTTCGATTGCTGATTTTACAGATAGCGACGTACGCGATCTCGTTTCCGGGCTTTTGAATGTTTTCAAATACTTCACCGCTGCTACCATTTTCAGCTTTAATGCATCGTTTTTTTTCGGACCAGAAGGCCAGAACTGCTTTCCCTGTCATTTCAGGATAACGCCCCGGACGTTTCTCAACATGAGGGACTATGCTTCCGATCTGAACTTCTTCCAGGCCCTCCTCTCGGAACCGGTGAGCGTGGTGATGCCCGAGGATTTATGCGCTGCCCTTAAAGCCTATTTTTGATCTCCCGACCAAGAATCAAAAACAATTCTGGTTTTACTTCAAAATTGTAATGTTATCGTGACATGTGTTATTTTATTACAGGTGATGGGGTTCACCGTACAACCGCCCTCCCGGGGCTGATAACTCCTAACATATCGAGAAGCTTCTCTCAGATAAGGCACTCTGACAGTTTGCTTCCGGAGGAGTTGATGGACAATATCTCAACCGTTTCTGACCCCATCCGGAACCTAACCTTTCCCATCCTTGATACCATACAGAAGGTTTCACAAAAATACAGGATCACATCCCTCGCCCGACAGATAGAATCCTGCAAAGACTTGTTGGCAAAGAACCCCCTCATTGACGTGGCTATCCTGGGGCAATTCAAGGCAGGCAAGAGTTCTTTTCTCAACAGCATCATTGGCAAACAGGTTCTCCCTGTTGGAGCTATTCCGGTAACCACTGTCATCACCCGTCTGAGCTACGGGCAAAACGAGGGGGCAACCGTAACATTTCTTGACAACAGGCAATCACAGATTAACCTTGACGAGGTTGAACTTTTCATCTCCGAGGCAAAGAACCCTGCAAACGAGAAGAACGTGGAAGTGGTCGACATTGAACTGTCCCAGCTTCAATATTATGAGGGATTACGTCTTGTTGACACGCCGGGCCTGGGAAGCGTCTTCAAATACAATACGGAGATATCGCAGGAATGGCTTCCCGAGGTGGGCATGGCGATCGTTGCGATCAGTGCCGATAGACCGCTGTCAGAGAACGACCTGGAACTGATCAGTGACCTTACGGAACATACGCCAAAAGTCGTCCTGCTCCTGACAAAAGTGGACCTTCTTTCGTCCGAGCAGCAGAAAGAGGTGGTCCAGTTCTTTAAGAGCACACTGAAGCGGGAACTGAATAAAGACTTCCCTGTGTTGCTTTATTCCGTTGTCTCGGAAACTGAATTCTACAAGCGATTTGTTGACCAACTGCTGCTTTCCCTGTCCAGAAATCGCGGCAGTGAGTTTGAGGGCATACTGCGTCACAAGGTCAGATCTCTCGCTAGGAATACGCTCAGCTACCTCGATATAGCCCTGGAGACTTCCCGACAAGGTGACAGGGAAAGAGACATACTGAAGAAGCTTATTCTCGATGAAAAGGTCAATTATGACCTAATCCAGTCAGAGCTCGCTCTGATAGCCAGGGAGAACAAGCTCCAGACCCGCACCCTCATAGCGGCATATCTCGATACTGTCCACAGGGCACCTTTAACGAAAAAGCTCCGCAAAATCCTGTCGGAGGAGATGCCCGAATGGAAGGGGAACCTCTGGAGACTCACGAGAAGGTATGAACAGTGGCTTATGGACACCATGACGAAGGAAATGGATTCTCTGTCAAAAACGGAGTATAAACACTTTCTGGGTACGCTGAAGAAGGCCCATGCCAGTATTTCTCGGTCAGTGATGCTCTTTAGAAACCTCCTCGACAAAAATATCGAAAAGGTTCTGGGCATAACTCCATCCAGCATTGAATGGAATGTCACCGTCACAGAGCCGACCCACCCTGACATAGCCTTTGTGCATCCTTTCGATTTCCATTTTGATCTTCTCTGGTTCTTGATCCCCATGTGCATCTTCCGAAAGTTCTTTGAGACGCACTTTAAGAAATTGCTTCCGGGTATCGTCGAAGTCCATCTCTCCCGCCTAGCATACCAGTGGGAAACCCGGATCAATAAAACGATTGATGAGGTCAAGGAGCAGGCCATGGGATACGCGAGGGATGAGCTGGCGACAATCGACGCGCTGTTATCCAATATGGAACCACAGATGGAGAAGATCTCGGCCGAGATTGAAGAGTTGAAGGGGATGCTGGAACAGACAACATAAGGAGGCAACAAAACCTGGTATGAATTGTTTTAAAAGAAATATAGTTCCATACGACAGATACATACAGAGAAAGTATAAAATCACACAGGAGGATATTCTTTTATGATCTATTCACAGGAAATACAAAATATGTGTTCTGTAACAAAGGGGGCAAATCACGGCCCGGCACCAATACCACAGGAAGGCAAGTGGACCCGGGCAAAAGAAATAAAGGATATTTCCGCTTTTACACATGGGATTGGCTGGTGCGCTCCGCAACAGGGAGCATGTAAACTGAGCCTTAATGTCAAGGATGGAATTATCCAGGAAGCATTGATCGAGACAATCGGTTGCTCAGGCATGACCCATTCCGCCGCCATGTCCGCTGAAATACTGCCCGGAAAAACAATCCTTGAGGCATTGAATACAGATCTGGTGTGCGATGCGATTAATACGGCGATGAGGGAATTGTTCTTACAGATAACGTATGGAAGAAGCCAATCTGCTTTCTCGGAAGGTGGTCTGGCGATAGGGGCAGGACTGGAAGACCTGGGCAAGGGATTGAGAAGCCAGGTCGCCACTATGTATGGAACACTTGCCAAAGGGCCAAGATACCTTGAAATGGCTGAAGGTTATGTGACGAAGATTGCCCTGGATGATAATAGCGAAATAATCGGTTATCAATTCGTAAGCTTGGGAAGAATGATGGAGATGATAGCAAAGGGCATGGACGCTAACGAGGCGCTTAAAAAAGCTTCCGGTAAATATGGACGGGTTGATGAAGCTGCAAAATTAATTGACCCGAGACACGAATAAGGAGGATGAAAGATATGGCACTGTTTGAAAACTATGAAAGAAGAATTGAGCAAATTAATAAAACGCTAAATAAATATGGAATTGGTTCGATAGAGGAAGCCAAAAACATCTGTGCCCAGAAAGGGATAGACCCGTATAAGATCGCCAGGGAAATTCAGCCCATATGTTTTGAAAATGCAGGGTGGGCCTATGTCGTTGGTGCTTCTATCGCAATCAAAAAAGGTTGTACAAAAGCGGCAGATGCCGCCGAAGCGATTGGCGAGGGACTGCAGGCATTCTGCATCTCCGGTTCCGTTGCAGACGACAGGAAGGTGGGCCTGGGACATGGCAACCTGGCGGCTATGCTTTTAAGAGAAGATACCAAATGTTTTGCCTTTCTGGCAGGCCATGAATCTTTCGCCGCCGCCGAAGGCGCTATCGGCATTGCCAAATCGGCAAATAAAGTCAGGAAAGAACCCCTGCAGGTTGTATTGAATGGGCTGGGAAAGGATGCGGCACAGATTATTTCAAGAATAAACGGATTTACCTACGTAAAGACAAAATTCGATTACCACACAGGAAAACTTGAGATTGTGGAAAACCGGCCCTATTCAAAAGGTGAAAAAGCTGCGGTGAAATGCTATGGCGCCGATGATGTCCGGGAAGGCGTTGCCATTATGCATCACGAAAAGGTTGATGTTTCAATTACGGGAAATTCAACCAACCCAACACGGTTCCAGCACCCCGTTGCAGGCACATACAAAAAAGAATGCAATGAAGCAAAGAGAAAATATTTCTCTGTTGCGTCCGGCGGCGGCACAGGAAGGACCCTGCATCCCGACAATATGGCAGCAGGTCCCGCTTCATATGGAATGACGGACACAATGGGAAGGATGCACAGCGATGCGCAATTTGCTGGTTCATCTTCCGTGCCTGCTCATGTGGAAATGATGGGATTTTTAGGTATGGGCAACAATCCGATGGTTGGCGCAACGGTTGCCGTGGCGGTTGCAATTGAGCAGGCAGGCAGGTAAGAAACCCGAGCGCTTTCATCAGGATGTAGTTGACTTCTATTGGATTACTCGCGTACATAGAGAACAAGGTTAGTCAATGACGACAAATTGGCCTTAAAGTGAATTTGTATTGACACATTTTCTATGCTTGTGTATTTTTTCTAAACGATAAATCAGGTGATGGAGTTCACCTTTAACCGCCTTTGTTGCTGATGACTCCTACCGAATTTTGTATAAGGAGTTATCTATGCAAAGCGTTTATTTTGTTGCCGCATTTTGGTTCTTTGCCGCTGTTTTGTCCACTGTTCTGTCCAACCGCCTGAAAATATCGATTGCCCTCATGGAAATCATTGTCGGCACAATCATCGGTTTTGCGGCCTTCCATCTCGGCTGCTTTGACAATCTATCCCTCAATGCCGAGTGGCTCAAATTCTGTACAGGTGTTGGCGCTGTGTTGCTGACGTTTCTTGCGGGCGCGGAGCTTAATCCCGATACTATGAAATCAAAAATCAAGGAAGTATCCCTCATCGGAGTCATTGGATTTGCCGCCCCCTTCATCGGCTGCTTTTTAATTGCCTATTACCTCATTGGATGGAATACGCAAGCAAGTTTATTGTGTGGCATCGCCCTTTCCACAACCTCCATGGCGGTGGTTTATGCCGTTATGCTCGAATATGGCTTTAATAAAACCGAATATGGCAAAGGGATTCTGGGTGCATGCTTTATCAATGACCTGGGAACCGTCATCGCATTGGGTCTGATATTCGCGCCTTTCACTTACAAAACGGTGATATTCATTGCAGTAACGATTCTTTTGATTTTTACATTGCGTCCGATGACAGATTATCTCATCACGCGCTTCGCTCATAGAACAGCGGCCATTCGGGCAAAATGGGTGTTGTTTGTGTTACTGTCAATGGGTATGCTTGCTTTATGGTCGGGTAGCGAACCGGTTTTGCCCGCCTATGTCCTGGGGATGGTCTTGGCGAAAACCATGGAAAAGGACGGCCACTTTGTGAGGAGATTGAGAACGTTGACCGTCGGTTTTTTAACGCCGCTATATTTCTTGAGAGCTGGAGCTCTTGTATCCATGCCGGCGCTTGTCGGGGCACCGGTTGTCTTTCTTTTGCTTCTTGGCGGAAAGGTCGTCTCCAAGATATCCGGCCTGTATCCGGCCATCCATCGTTTCCGGGAGGATAAAAATGAAAAATGGTATTATACGCTGCTCATGTCGACCGGCCTCACATTCGGGACGATTTCAGCGCTTTATGGTCTATCCAATAATATCATCAACAAGGGACAGTATTCCTTGATTGTCGGTGTAGTAATTGCCAGCGCCGTGATACCGACGTTTATCGCAAACAAGTTCTTCTTACCCAGTCATTTACTTGAAGAACCCACTTGGGATGACCAGATTCCTGATGAAAGGGATATTGCAAATAAGCTATAATTCTCTGAAAAACGGGTAAAAATGGATTGCATTTCTACGAAGACGCTATTTTTCTGATAAGTGCGGATTACTGATTGAAAGGTTGCATAGCTGCAAGAATCATCGGGCACTCTCTTTCAGGAAGAAGCTGACAGAAATTGTATTCACCGACTGCCATCACTTTTCCTCACGCCGGACGGCCGCCACGAAGGGGAAATAACCCCATGAGTCTCTTCCTCGGTGGCGGCAGACGCCCAGGTGATCTTCCGGTCACCGAACTTCTCGTTTACCGTGTCCATCGCGTGGAGCAGGTCTTGCCGGTGCTTTGAGCCGGACTCACCAAAGAGTGAGGGCTGCGTACTGCTCCCGAAGGATGAGAGGCTCACCCCGAGAAGCCGTACGCTCGTGCGAAGACGTAAGGTATCGAGGATAGAGAGGGCCGCCTTGTAAATAATGCGGGTATCATTCGTATGATCGGACAGGGTCGTCTGCCTGGAGAACGTCTTGAAATCATTATACCGTATGGTGAGGGTGATTTTTCTGCCTTTAAAGCCGTATTTTCGTGCTCGGCGGCCAACCATCTCACTTAAGCGGAGGATCTCCCGTTCGATGTCTTGTCGCTTCCACATATCATGAGAAAAGGTCCTGCTGTGTCCTATGGACTTTGGATCAGGGGTGGTCGCCTCTATGGGGCGCTCAAGGAGTCCTTGACCTAAGGCCTTGAGCTCCGCGCCGAGGACCCCAAACCTTTTTGTGAGAAGAGACAGGGGGTGAGCACCCAATTGCCCGCAGGTCGTGATACCCATTAAGGATAGCTTCTCTTCCGTATGAGAGCCGATACCCCAGAGTTTTCTTACCGGCAGCGTATCGAGGACGGAAGGGACCTCGTCTTTATCAATCCATCTGAGACCATCCGGCTTTGCAATATCGCTTGCAAGCTTGGCGATCGGCACATTGGGGCCAATCCCTATGGTACAGGTTATACCAAGCTCTTGCTTAACCGTCTTCTTGATGGTTTTCGCGAGCTCGAGCGGGCCCCCGAATAAGTGATGGGACCTTGTGATATCGAGAAACATCTCATCGATGGAGTATGTTTCCACATCAGGGGTGAAGCGCTGACAGATCTCCTGTAGCCGGGCACAGACCTCATCATATTTTGTGAAGTTACCCACAACGAAGATAATGTGCGGGCAGAGCTTCTTGGCTTTCGCAGGTGTCATGCCTGTTTTTACGCCATAGGCTCGTGCCTCGTAGGAAGAGGTGGTGATGACGGTCCGCTCCCCGGCGCCGGTTACGGCAATGGGTTTACCCTGAAGAGCAGAGTTGACCTGCTGTTCCACGGATGCAAAGAAGGCGTCCATGTCGACGCAGAGGATAATCTTAGACACACTCTATTATAAGCTTTTTTGAAATTGAAAATCACCGTTCTCGGTCGTCTGACAATCTGCAGGGAAGCATGAACATATCTTAACCAAGACTTAACTCCCTCCTAACAGTAATCCCCTAAGCTATCTCACAGGGCTCAGCAGGGGAAACACTTTTATACCATGAGGCTTATATCCAACAGTATCTAACAAACTCAGCAGGTTAGGGACGGATCAGGCCGAGGTGCTGACAATTCTCATTCTTTTCGGTGCTTTTATGGAAAGACCGAGTCTGATGGTGGTAGAATGAATCAGGAAAAGATTCACTTTGCTGTCAACAGCACCATCACGTAAGGAGGAGACCTTATGAAGATCGTGAACCGAAGACAATTTCTCGAGACATCGCTCGCAGCCGGAGCACTCCTTTCGGCAGGCGGGCTCCTTCCGAGGTCAGCGTATCCCGCTGAGCCAGAGACTGCCCAGCCCCCGGGGCTCAAGACCACGGGCGGTAACGTGGTATTGAACGTCCTCCAGAAGAGAGCGTCCTCACGCGATTTCAGTCCGGAACCTATTCCGGCGCCAGTTCTCACAAATATGCTCTGGGCGGCTTTTGGTATCAACCGGCCGAATGGTCACCGGACCGCGCCCTCGGCCAACAACAGGCAGGATATCGATATCTATGTAACGACCGCGGAGGGCCTTTATCTGTACGACCCAAAAGGGAACGTGCTCACACGGATCATGACCGAGGATATCCGGGCACTTACGGGCACCCAGGCGTACGTGAAGGACGCGCCTGTGAACCTTGTCTA